>NZ_JUEE01000039.1:0-43453 GCF_000802135.1 Desulfosporosinus sp. BICA1-9 | reverse complement strand
ATACGTGGGCAAAAACGGGTTGAGATCTACCTTCGCCTCGTTGATTTAAGCCGCTTAATTATGGGGATGATCCACCACGCCCAGGAATACTTAGTTCCTAAAGGACGAAGTCAAGAGTTGCGACGCCTTGCTGAAGAAGCTATTTATGACCGAAAATTCGTTCTTCTTCGCACAGCTTAAGCACCAGAGCATCCTAAAAGCAAGTCTTGGAATCCAACCCCAGATGGAACCAAGAAAGTACTATATCCTTTTTTAGGGTGTTTTTTCGCGACGTATCCTTTTTCAGTATCGAGAAGTCTTTCGGGAGCTTTAGGAGGAGTATAAACTTCTAAACGAGTGACACGCTTGTTCGCTTGCAGGGTTTGTTTTTGCCTGTTCCTGCTTTTTTGTAACAACCACTATAAGGCGGGGTGTTCTTAATCCACACATGAAGGTTTTTACTCAGTGTCTCAACAGGCTTTCCTTCCAGTTCACCACGATCCGCCACTATGGCATTGGGCAGTCCTTTAATAGGCCACTCTTCAGGTTCAATGTTTATATCATAATCCTTACAGAACTTCACTTTATCAGTCGCACAGTTAGCTATAGCATTTGCTGCTTCCAACCAAGATGGTCCCTCTAAGCCAACATATATTCCTGCGACCATCCGGCTAAATGCGTCAATTACTGCATAAATCACCGGCCTGCCAATAATCCACTCTCTGTTAAATCTTGATACGAGATACACATCGCCGACTGTAGAATCAATCTGAAACAATGAACCGGGGCCGATAAGCTCCGCATCGGATCTTCCTTGCAATGCCCTGCCCTTCAAAGAAAACCACTTTTCACCTTTCCTTGCAATCACAGTACTGTTAAAGTTTGTTTTCTCATGCTTCTCAACCCAATAGTCAAATTGATCCAAATTCGGCCTTTCATCTGGCCCTAATATGGCAACCCTCTTCTGTCCGTCCTCAAAATACATATTCTCCGCAAAATATTTCTCACACATTCTCTCGTAGGTTTTAGCCAAAGTTAATTCTTTGCGGGTCTTATAAAACTCTTCATAAGCAATAAGAAATATCTGCTTTATCGATTCATCCACATTGATCCCAGTTCCTGCTATAGAGGGATTTTTTCTCGGACGACCCCGTTTCTTTTCTCCGGCGCTCTTCGGCTTCCCTCTTCCTCCCGAATTGCTATAATCAGGCAGCAAGGCGCTGGGCCTCTTTCCACGCTGCCAATACCTTCTCAAATATCTGTAGACTGTATTTACGGAAATCCTAAACTCCTTGGAGACAGAAACAATAACAGATCCACGTTTTTCTCGAATAAAAATATCCGGTTCACCAACTTTAGAAATCACGGATGAAACAACATTCCAGCCCATATCTCTCAATACCCTTTGGCTCTCTGTTAAATCATCTTCTCTCACAATTACAGCGTATGGATCATTTTCAATTATTACAGCTTCATATCGCTCAATAGATTCATTAATTTGAGATAATGGCACCTTCCGAGGAAATCCAACTGAAGCTTGTACATCTATGCAAAAAGCAATAACCCGGCCTTCGTCAATCCAGAGAACCCTTTCTAGGCGATCTCCATCATCAGTCCAACAGATCAGATCATTTATCAGGAGGTTTTTTCTCATACAATTGCCTCCTCATGTTCAAAGTGGATAGACAATATATCTGCTGCCGAACACCCTTCATAGATTTTCGTACCCATGTTCATCTTAATATCTTTGCAAGCTAACAAATGTTTAAAGAGATATATCCCTGTTCCGGAATTCAAATTATGGTTCTTTTCTATTTGAGTCAGAACAATTCTTATGGGCTTTGCGCTTTTATCAAGCTCTCTTTTTATTATTTCTGCATAGTATATCAGGTCGTCCTGCGACAGACTTTCAGTTGGTTCTAGACGCTTGTAAGGGTGTAGCCACTCGATATTCCTTGAGACTTGCCTTTGAATCTCGTTTTCGGTAACGATCGCCCAATCAATGTCCTTGGTCTGCCAATATCTTCGCTCAATCTCAAACTTCTCTAATATCCGTCGTTTTTCCAAGTCCTCAGAAGGCTTAACTGTCCTTGCAATGGTGACTTCTTTACCATTAACAACAGTATTAATCAAGAAATCTGTAGTAAGCATCCACGGAAATCCTTGCCTTGCAGGATATTTGACTCCTATTTCTTCCGCGATCCTCATGGCCAGTTCCAAATCCAGCAAAGGATATTGTTCTCGTATATCCGTAACTGAATCTTCCCATTCAAGCATATAAAAGTAATTCGTTTCGAGGTCAGAAAAGAGTTGATGCTCTCTTCCTGTTTTCCAACCTGGTCCACGAGAAGTTCTTCCTCTCGAATTGAAGTCTTGAACCCTATGCCAAGGAATATAATCTGCTCCTATTCCTTGACCACGGCCCTCTTTCAGATATCGTTTGAACTTAGCTTCATTCCATAGGCTTTTTCCTCCAGGCAAAAGAAAAAACCACCTTTCCTTGAATATACTACCAATTAGTATACCATAAAATGGTGGTTCCATATTTAATAACTTTATTTCCTTTTTAACAACTTTTTTTCCTATTGAAAAACTTTATTTCCGATGAACAGCTGCTGCTGTTTCACAACCCAAACCCCTACTCCACCGTCACACTCTTGGCCAAATTCCTTGGCTTATCGACGTCACACCCTCTAGCCACGGAGACATAGTAAGACAGAAGCTGCAGCGGTATAACTGTCAAAATCGGAGCAAGCTCATCTAGGGTCTCTGGAATGTAGATCACATGGTCGACGGACTTCGCCAAGTTGGTGTTGCCCTTATAGGTCAGTCCGATCACACGAGCATCCCGAGCTTTAACCTCTTTGACATTGGAGATCGTTTTATCGTACACATCCCGTTGAGTTGCCAGAGCAATCACCGGCGTATGCTCTGTGATCAGTGCTAAAGTGCCGTGTTTTAATTCTCCCGCGGCATAAGCTTCTGCATGAATATAGGAAATCTCCTTTAATTTCAGGGAGCCTTCCATGGCAACGGCCCAGTCTAACGAGCGACCGATGAAAAAAGCATCTTCCACATTAACAAAGGACTTTGCTAACTCTTTGATCAGGCTTTCCTGATCCAAAACCTCTTGAGCTTGGGCAGGAATTCTCTTCAGAGCGGAGATAATTTCCCCGATCTTTTTGGCAGGCAAGGTTCCTTTGACTTGGGCAAGATAGAGTCCGAGTAACACCATTCCTTCCAGCTGAGTGGTATAAGCTTTCGTAGAAGCGACCGCGATCTCTGGGCCCGCCCAAGTAAAGATTACATCATGAGCTTCACGGGATACCGTGCTGCCCACGACATTCGTGACGGCTACCACGCGTGCTCCGCGATTTTTAGCTTCTCGCAGTGCCGCTAAAGTGTCGGCTGTTTCTCCGGACTGGCTGACCACTACTACTAGGGTATTCTCATCCACAAGCGGGGAACGATAACGGAACTCTGAGGCAATATCTACTTCCACCGGGAGACGTGCCCAGCGCTCAATCAAAGTCTTGCCGACTAATCCGGCATGCCAGGCAGTACCACAAGCCACAATATATACTTTGTTGATTTTCGCAAGTTCTTCAAGGGTCAGATCGACTTCCTGAAGAACGACTCTTTCCTCTTCTAAACGACCCAACATCGTATCCTTCAAAGCACGAGGCTGCTCGTGAATTTCTTTGAGCATGAAATGCTCGTACCCGCCTTTTTCTGCAGCCACGGCATCCCACTTCACGTCAAAAACGTCCTTCGTGTGCGGAATTCCTTCGAAGTCCGAGACTTTAACCCCAGCTTTTGTTATGACGACCATCTCGCCGTCATCTAAGATATAGACTTTTCTCGTATAGTTTAAAATCGCAGTTATATCACTGGCCACGAAGAACTCACCATCTCCAAGGCCCACTACCATCGGACTGTCTTTACGGGCGGCAACCAACTTATCGGGCTCCTTACGGCTTAGGACAACCATGGCATAGGATCCATGAATTGTCTTCAAGACTTCACGGACAGCCGCCTCAAGGTCTCCTGCATAATAGTCCTCCACCAAATGGGCTAAAACTTCTGTATCTGTTTCTGAAACAAACTGATGTCCCTTTTCGATCAGTCTTTCCCTTAATTCTAGGTAATTCTCAATAATTCCGTTGTGCACCACGACAAAATCCTGACCACAGTCGCTATGCGGATGAGCATTAGCTTGAGAAGGTCGCCCATGAGTCGCCCAGCGAGTATGCCCGATCCCAATGAATGATTGGGAATAAACTGCTCCAAGTTCCTCTTCTAAAGCTACTAACTTACCCACGCTTTTAGAAATGACAATTTCCTCATGATCCAGCACGGCAACGCCTGCGGAATCATACCCCCGATACTCAAGCTTCTTTAAGCCGTCTACCAGAATCGGAATGGCTACTTTATTTCCAATATATCCTACAATTCCACACATTTGTAACATCTCCTTCAAAATAATTGCGCTGGCCTCTGGCTGCTCATCATTAATCCTTATAATCCCTGTTCTTGCTTTACGTATACTACGTACGTCGCTCGATGATTCATTTAGACTGGTCTTCTAGTAAAAAAATAAAGTCGCCCCTGTACGGACGACTTGTTGCTTTAGATTTTAGGCAATTCAAGCAAGGGGGCAAATTGAGTAGACTTTCCCCTTGTCTTGTCAGCTTTCTCTTTGTCCCGAGAATTACTCCTCGGTTTTAAGCAAGCTTTACGGTGACAAGCCACCGAGAGGGATCCGCCGAATTGTTCGATAACCCTCTTCCTCGTCGACCTTAAATAGAAAATCCTCTTAAGGTCCTGGCGCTTTAATATATTGCCCTCTAACTACAACTGTCTATCCACAAGTATCTTTAGCCTTTTGCTCAAACTCAACTCCTGACTCCAAAACTCTGAGCTTCAATCTTTATCTCTCAACCTAGAACATCACCTTCTCTCCATTATTATGATAGACAACACATTAAGAATCGGTCTAACCTCCACACAGCAGATCGGTTGGGTTCATGTGCCTCAACTATGTGAGTTCTTTACTACTAAAGGCACATGAACCATTATACGTGAATTAGAGACAGTAAGCTATTGGTATTTTTTATTTATTCATCACATTGATTAATAATGTCAATGACCCCTTGGGCCAATTCTTTTAATTTTTGTTGGTCAGGTCCTTCAACCATGACTCGGATGAGTGGCTCTGTCCCGGAAGGACGTACTAAGACTCTGCCAGTACCGTTTAGAAATTCCTCAGCTTCATGTACTTTCGCAAGTACTCTCTCATCCTTCATTAAGCGGTCTTTATGTTGTACCTTAGTATTGAGGAGCACCTGAGGTAACCGCTGCATTTGAGATGCGAGTTGGGAGAGCGGAAGTTGCCGCTCCTTCACCACAGCTAACAACTGCAGAGCGGTCAATAGTCCATCTCCGGTCGTGTTGCTGTCCAGGAAAATAATATGTCCAGACTGCTCTCCACCAAGCTTCGCCCCGGTCTTGATCAACTCTTCCATGACATAGCGATCCCCGACTTGTGTCTCGAAAATTGAGATTTCTGCCTTTTTCAGGGCCAGATGGAGACCTAAGTTACTCATGACGGTTATCACGACTGCATTCTGGGCTAAGGTCCCTTTAGCCTTCTGAGCTAGGGCACAAATCAGCATGATAAAATCTCCGTCTAAAATCGCCCCACGTTCATCAACCACGATGAGACGGTCAGCATCTCCGTCCATGGCTAAGCCTAGATCTGCGCCGTGTTCTAAAACTGCTCGCTGCAACTGTTCTGGATGAGTCGATCCACAACTATCATTGATATTCACACCGTCTGGTATATTACAGATAGAGATGACTTCTACTCCGATTTCTTGCAATACTTCTGGGCCTACAAACGATGCCGCTCCGTTGGCACAGTCCAAGACAACTTTAATCCCGTCCAGTCGCCCTACAGTACTTTTAAGAAACTCCTTATAGCGACGTCCTGCATCGTTCACCTCAATCACTCGCCCGATCTCACCGCCAACAGGGATCTGCCAAGGTTTATCTTCACTATCTACGATGCTTTCGATTTCATCTTCGATAGCATCCGGTAATTTATACCCGGTTGAATCAAAGAATTTTATGCCGTTATCTTGAACAGGGTTATGGGATGCTGAAATCACCACTCCGGCACTAACATCAAGGGTACGCGTTAAGAGAGCGATCCCAGGTGTTGGTAGTACACCGACCCGTAAAACATCCGCTCCGACCGAGCATATTCCGGCGATAAGTGCCGCTTCAAGCATATCTCCAGAAATCCGAGTATCTTTGCCGATGACAATTCGAGGGTGTGGATGCTCTTTACTAAGCACATAAGCCCCTGCTTGCCCAAGTCTAAAAGCGAGATTCGGTGTCAACTGGCTGTTAGCCACACCACGGACCCCATCGGTTCCAAAGAGTCGACTCAAATCGTTCCCTCCCTTCATATCTTCTAGTGTATTACTTCTTAAGCAAAATGTTCTTAATCTCTAATGTTTTTTTAGGGTTAACTGTATTAGTTTACTCTATTGGAGCATATTGCGCCATAAGAAATTCTGCGATTCTTAATCCGTCCACTGCAGCACTTGTAATCCCTCCAGCATACCCGGCTCCTTCCCCTGCTGGATAAAGTCCTACCATACTTAAAGATTCCCCCTGAGTGTTTCGAACGATGCGGATGGGGGCACTTGTCCTTGTCTCGACTCCTGTCAAAGTTGCTCTTTCCCCAGCAAAACCTTTAATTTTACCGTTAAAAACTCGAAGTGCTCGCTCTAATACCTCTCCTACTTGAGTCGGAAGTACCTGATGCAACTCACTCGGCACAATGCCCGGGGCATAAGTTGGCGACAAGTCAAAGCGCTCTGTGACTCGCTGTTCTAAAAAATCCAACACTCGTTGAGCTGGAGCCCGATAATTTGACCCTCCCGCAATAAATGCCTTATGTTCCCATTCTCTTTGGAATTCTAGGCCCGCCAGAGGATGGTCGGTCGAAAAGTCATCTGGACCAACGGTTACAACAATCGCACTGTTGGCAATCTGCGTGTCCCGATCATAGGCGCTCATACCGTTCGTGACAACCCCTCCCTCTTCCGAGGTCGCGGCCACAACCTTTCCGCCTGGGCACATACAAAAAGCATAGGCTCCCCGTCCCGTCCTAACGTCCTGATAGGTCAGCTGATAGTCCGCTGGGCCGACATGGGGGTGTTCTTCGATTCCATACTGAGAAAGATTGATGAGTGCCTGCGGGTGTTCTACGCGCAGACCAATTGCAAACGATTTTTTCTCTAGCGTAATGTCCAGAGAGTGGAGTAATTTATAAACATCTCGGGCACTGTGTCCGATGGCGAGAATCACCGCTTCGGCGGGGATTTCCTCCCCATCGTTTACGACGACCCCTTTCATGCGGCCTGACGATGGTAGCAACCCGGTCACCTTAGTCTTGAAGCGGATCTCGCCGCCCAAAGACTCGATTTCCGTCCTGATGCCCTTGACCACTTCTTTAAGAATATCCGTCCCAATATGGGGTTTCGCCAGATACTGAATCTCGGAGGGAGCTCCATGTTTGACAAACGTCCCTAAGACGTCAGAAATACGTCGGTCCTGAATTCGGGTTGTGAGCTTGCCGTCCGAAAAGGTTCCAGCTCCCCCTTCCCCAAATTGAACATTACTTTCCGGGTCTAAGGTTCCCGTATCCCAGAGTTCCTGAACCTTGCGTGTCCGTTCTTCGACCGAGTCTCCACGCTCAAGAACAAGCGGCGCATACCCTCTTCTGGCTAAGGCTAAGGCGGCAAAATACCCTGCCGGTCCAGCTCCAATCACCACTGGGCGATGTTTCAAGGCTAGACTAGGCCTAGGCCAAAGTACCGGGGCCTCTACCGGAGCTTCTTTCAGTCCGGGGACCCGCGCTAAAACACGGCTCACCTCGGTATTGGGTACATCAAGGGAAAACTGGATCGTATAAACAAACACCAGATTGGGCTTTTTGCGGGCATCTAAAGAACGACGTAGGAAACGAAGACCGCTGATCGAGTGGCTTGGTACTTTTAGCTTTCGTGCAAGCGTTGCCATTAACAACGCATCCTCTTCCACAGGGATTCTTAAATTCGTATACAGTAAATCCACGTGACTATTCTACTCCTTTAACTACCTGAGCTTTGAGACTATAGTCCACCTGCACTGTAGTAGGCAAGGTTACGCCCGGAGGGAGCTGCCAGAATACGTTCGAGCCGAGATAATCTCCCGCTTTTTTATCGGAGGCGTCAACCCAGAGTTGGATCTGGTCTGGAGTTACCTTCTCTAAAATATCAGCATGACCCTCGATCACAACATCGATAGGAGAAGTGATTTTATCAACCTCTAGGTCAGTCCCAACATTACGGACTTGGACCACTACACCTGAGATACTTTTTTGGATGGGTCCATCCCCAATTTGAACGAAAACACTCAAGTTGGTCCCGTTCAGGAACGAAACTCCCGGCGGTAACGTGACTTTATCTAACGGTATCTGGAAATTTTTATCCTCGGATAGATTGCTAATGTCCAATGGTCCGATATTTAGGAAATCAAAGGCTTTTAAAACCTGGGGAGTCCCTTGAACCGTTACACTTGCAGGGGTGGAGACTAAGGAACGAAGCTCCTTGCCTGCAGCAGGCGTTCCAGTAGTCGTTGCCCTCAAAGGGATCATCATAGTAGAGAGCCCTTTGGCGATCACCGGAGCAATCACATCCACACTGCTTGGATAAGCACTTAAAATCTCTGCAGCCGGATTCGGTCCAAAAATAGGTTTGCCCTCTTTATCTCGAAAACTTACGGGTCTCGTAATCTGAACTGTCTCACTTGCACCCGATACACTGATTTCTACAGTCACTCTATTTAGGGTGCCAAGAATCGAACTCGGTCCACGAACATTAACCGCCGACGGTTTGACAATGGGACTACCCACTTCATAATCATTGGCAGGATTTCCTGAAACGATTGCCTCAACCGGGATCGTCTTCTCTTGAACCCTATCCAAGGTCAATCTAACATTGGCTGGTTGGCGATCCACTACAATCATTCCCGGTGGCGTGTTGACTTTAATGTCATAGGTACTTTCTCCCGGCACTGCATTTGAAAGGTCGATTTGGGCATAGATATCTTTAATATTTGCGCTCGGGTTACTCCCTTGTATACGAACACGAACGACTGGAAACTGAGTCATTACAACCATATTTTGATCTAATCCGCTTGCCACGAGTGGAATAGCCGACGTCTGTTCGGGAAGAAGCTTATCGGGGGTCTCATCATTCAGAACGAAGAGCCAAAAGAGGATCGCAAAAAGTAATGAGAGGATCTTAACCCCGAGGTTGCGGCGAAACATATCAAGCATGGGGCTACCACCTCCAAAACGGAATGACTGATGAAGAAAGACTCTTAATTTCAAGTTCGCTCATCAATAATTCTCGCATCATTTTCTCGTCCATAAAACGTGTCAGCGTTCCATCGATGCCCACTGAAATCGCCCCTGTTTCTTCGGAGACAACAATTGCCAATGCATCCGTAATTTCCGTTAATCCTAAAGCTGCCCTATGGCGTGTTCCCAATTCCTTTTGGATATTTGGATTTTCAGAGAGTGGAAGAAAACACCCTGCAGCAGCGACACGATCCTGCCGAACAATGACTGCACCATCATGTAACGGGGTATTAGGGATAAAAATATTGACTAAAAATTCCGAGGAGAGCATTCCGTCGATCTTAATCCCAGTCTCTACAAAGTCCTGGATTCCTGTTTTCCGTTCAAGCACGATTAAAGCCCCAATGCGGGTCTTGGAGAGGACCTGCGTGCAACGCACCAACTCTTCCACGACCTGTTCCTGAGTATCCAAACCGGGAGTCGAGGGATGGCGAGTGAAAAATCTTCCCCTTCCGAGCTGCTCCAAAACCTTCCTGAGTTCCGGCTGGAAAACAACCGGAATGGCAATAACAAACATTTGCAAAAGTTTATCCAAAATCCAACTAATTGTTGTTAAATGGAAAAATCTAGCGAGCAAAGAGACTGCTACTAGGACCATGACTCCCTTAACCAATTGTACGGCACGGGTCCGCTTAATGAGCATATAAAATTGGTAGAAGACCACCGCCACTACGATGATATCGATTGCGCTTCGAAATTCAAAGTTCCGAATTTGAGATAAAAACTCTGCCATGATCTCCCCCCCTTTCTACTCATTCAAACGTCTATCTGTCAAATGAATTTAGCCCCTCTGTTTGATTCTCCAATTATATGAAAAGTCCTTGCCACTTAAAATATTTTTTTTAACCCTAAAGGATCCGCATACCGACAAGAATCCCAAAACACCCTGTTAACATCATATCTCCATAGGGTGCGGCTTCGTACCATTTCAGAGATTTTGCCAAACTTCTGCGGGGACCGGTGACCGTGATAAACTCCCAACCCGGTCGCATGTCTGGATGTAAAGCCGAACCATGTCCTCCTTTGTCGAAGATTTCGGCGTTTGTTAATTCCGTCGATCGAAAACGTTGTATAAGATTGGTCAGTGAGTCGGCATTGAGCATACTAGTGTGTTGCTCAAAAATCCCATAGACCCGATCCCCTCGAATAGCTGCGGCGAGAGTGTGAGAATTGCCAATATTGACGGCTATGATTCCTTGATTAAGATAGGGTTTTACCATGGGGTCCGCAGTGATTCCCAAGAGGGCCGCCGTCCCAGTATCCGTTAGAACTGCTCCAGGTACAATCTCTCGAACTGCACGCATTCGTGTATACACTTCTGGAATATCCTCGGTAAACACTAATTTGCGCAGGTCCCCACCTTGTAGAATAAACTCTTCCCAGAGCCGGAAGCGAAGAATACGATTACTTTCGGTTTCGCTAAAGCCGTGATCCTGTACCGCTACGGCTGATTTTAAAGGATACTCAAGATCAAAAGCATGAGTTGCCTGTTGCAAAGAAGCAGTATCAATATCTCCCAGCCAAATTGAGGTTGCTGATTCCGGTGCTTCTTGGCAAAGAACGATTCCCATCTCTTCGACTCGCGCCAAATTATCATGATATGTAACTGCAGCTTGAGGAGTTGCATAGGCCCTTAGACCCGCGGCTACATGCTTTTTCAGTGCTTGAGCACTCGCCCCTCCACCCATCAAATGGCCATGCAGAAAGATTCCCTTCCCTTGTTCTGTAGCCTTTCTAATCTTGCCCGCCACCAGCTGGGTGCGACTCGGAACGATAAACTTAGGACAATTTTCCAACGATCGTCCTGGCTCGTAGATAAGGATATCCTGGGTTCCAGAGCCCACATCAACAACTATAACACTTTCTGCCATTGCTTACACCTCCACAATAAGACTCTGCGGTTGTCCAATCACTACATTCTGGGAAATTACTTAATAAGTTTTCTGCCGACCCATGGTTTAAAAAGTGTTACCGCCTTATGTGGACAAAGCTCATGACAGCAAAAGCAGCGTATACAGGCTTCTAAATCCACGATCGGGCGCTGATTTTCATTCATCGTCAAAGCTTTAGGCGGACAGTTATTAAGACAGTCCCGGCACCCCACACACGTTTCATGTTCAAAAACAGGGCGAGGACGCACACGGTTGAGTATGAATTTCTTCACACTTCGCGGGAGTGGAACCATATCCAAGAAATTGGTCGAGACTGCTTTAGGTATTTCGAAGCTTTGAATCCGCCACAGGGAGCGCACATCTCCTTTTAAATCGACTTCGCTAAGACGACTTGTTAGACCCCGAGCGCGGGCAGCCATCAGAGTTGGAACCTTTTCTGGCTTTAAGCCAATCAGATCCGTAGCTACGACATCTAAGGCGAAAGGGTTTGTACTCATAATCAGAGCGTTGACATTTCGTGGTTTGCCAGCTGAAGGTCCATCTCCCTCCATGCCCACGATCCCATCCATAATGCTTAAGGCGGGGTTTACCCAAGTGGCAATATCGACCAAAAGATCTGCAAAATCAGGAATCCTAAACATTTTTAAATGGTATTCGGCTTTTAGAAGTCCAGGGATGACTCCAAAAAGGATCTTAACAGCCCCCGTGAAGGTCATCATGCCATGGGTTTTTAATTTAGAAATAGGGATCACAACGTCAGCATTCAAGACGCAGTTCGTTACGGTTAAACTTTTAGCAAGTTTCCCCTCCGGATATTGGAGGGTTGTTTGCCCCACATCTTCGTTAAGGATTGCCCCGGTCCGCTCTGCAACCTCACGCAGACCCGACTTTATATAAATTGTTCGGAGTGCAGCGACAGTGTACGGTCCACCTGGGCTATCCCCAATAATCGGTATTCCGCCAGCCTCTTGAACGAGACGAACGACGGCTTCCACGACACTGGGATGGGTCGTGATCGCTTCCTCTGGTCGTTTTTTCATGAGAAGATTTACTTTTAATAAGACCCTCTGTCCAGGCTTCACAAAGAAGGAAATGCCGCCCAATTCAGCCAAGCCTTCCCTCAAACGCATTTCTACGTCTGCAGAATAGTCCGGGCAAAATTTCATTACTACTTTGGCCTGCACTTAGGATCCCACCCTCTCCAGATCTGCCATGATATCCTCTCCCCGTCCGGGAAAGGGACTTAACTCCAAATCGCATTGAAAATATTCTCTACTTAAATAATCCTGTTTGACTGTTTCCTCTAAGGACTCAAATTTTTGCAGAGAACCCTTTTGAGTCCGATGTTCTAGAATTGCCTGCCATTTCCGCTCCATCCATGCTGAAATTGGGATAATATAATCAATTTTTTGCCGCTTTTCCTCAGTAAGCCTCCAGCCAGGCTGAACATAGCAAAGACGTGGCAGAGTATAGGGTTTTCCCCACTCCAGTACTACGGGCTCCTTCGCCAGTTTAATAGCTGCCTTGGCAAAATGATGAATCGCCCGATGGTCTCGGTGTCCGGATGCACCGTCTGCTCCAAAGGTGATCACTACTTGAGGACGTCTGGTTCGGATAATGCGGACAAGTCTTTCCACAATTTCAAGGGGTGGTGCCAGCGGAACTTCCTTGTCGAGATATCCCAGGAAAATAACTTCAGTAATCCCTAGGACCTTTGCGGCACTCATCAGTTCTTGTTCTCGAAATAAACCCAGTTCTTCCTTCTGACAAAACCCTGCTGTTTGACCAGCCTCGCCCTTGGTCGCGACGGCCAGGGTTATAGTAACCCCTTGTTCAGCGTATTTGGCAATGGTACCGCCCAAAGCGAACGATTCATCGTCAGGATGGGCAAAGATAAGCAGCATTTGTTTTGCCATCCGTTTACTTCACTCTCTCTATTCGTTTTTAACTTTAGTCGTTTAACTCTTAGTTTGAATACACATTGGTTTACAAAAACGCCTTATTAATAAAAGCCGTTTTCTTTAAGAGAATCAAACTATTAATTTATTAAGTCACTTATTATTATAGCGTTTTTTAGGCATTGAGGGAAATTTCGGCACGTGAATAATACGGATAATCTCACTCAATAGTCACTTAACATTCCGGTTGTATAAAAGTACCATTTATTCAAGCAAATTGCTGTGTTATACTTCACTTGTCATTCGGACAAGCCACATAGCAACTAGTCAAGAGAGTATCAATAGGGCAATACAAAAAGGGCTTGGCCCACAATTGAGGTTTCTATAGTAAAAATTAATCATCATAAGGAGGCTTCCCAAATGAAACGAAACTTAAAAATATTAGTCAGTATTCATCTGGTCACCCTCATGACTTTAGTCGCTTTACCAGTACAAGCAGGTATCAATATTGGCGCTCCTCGACCCCTAACTGGTTCTGTTGTCACTCTTCGTTCTTCTGGTTCTGTGATAACGCCAGTAATACCAACTCCAGTATCCCCTCCAACTCAGGGGACAACACCTGTGGTTACAACTCCATCCACCACGAATCCTCAAACAACCGCTCCCTCTCAGCGGATCAATATCGGACCATTACCGACAACCAATAATGGAAACGTTATTTCCTTAAAAAATATCTTTAAGCAACCTAATACGGTCCCAGTACCCACTACTCCTACTCCGACTTCGACTCCAGCACCAACCCCAGTTCCGACTCCAGTCCCAACTCCAACTCCAGTCCCAACCCCGACTCCAGTCCCAACCCCAACCCCAACTCCGACCCCAGCACTTCCTGTCATTCCACTTGTAGCCGAGTTAACGGCTGATGAGCAACTCATGGTGGATATGATCAATCAAGAACGACTGGCGGCAGGCTTAAACCCTGTCAAAGCAGACCTTCGCTTAACCGCAGTAGGTCGCGCTAAAGCCAACGATATGAAAGTAAATAACTACTTCAGTCATACCTCTCCAACCTACGGTAGCCCATGGGCCATGATGCAGCAAGTGGGGATCAGCGTGCGTTGGGCAGGAGAAAACATTTCTGGTAATAAGTCCGTAGCTGGTTCCATGGCCGCTTTAATGCAAAGCCCTGGTCATAGAGCAAATATTCTAGATCCTCGCTTCACACATGTCGGCGTCGGGATAGCTTATGGAACCGCATATGGTAACCTTTACGTTCAAGAATTTTTGCAACAATAATAATACGATTAAGGGCCTCCATTGTTCGGGGGTCCTTTTTTATCCCTTCCTCTATAACAATATGGTCGGTATATATCGTCTATAGCGGTTGGGGTATATTAGTTGCCTATATTGCAACAAGATACTGCCGCATCAAAGTTGCTAATCCTTAAAGCAACTGGAACAAATAGCGGATGAGCCAATTCATAGGGGTATTGACCTTCAAACCATTGGTAGGGAAAATGACGTGTAAAGATTGTTGCTAATTTGCACGTCATTTCCTCTTTCATTTGACCTTTAGCTCTACTTCGTTCCGTGTAAGGTAGTAAGATATCGCTGCAATGATCCACCACTCGGCGATTGATTTCCTCTGGTACCCGGTCATCATAACAGCGGTTACCCGCCTCCATATGGTAAACCGGAATCCGCAGCCGCTTATCAACCAACGCCGCCAAGGCGCTGTTGGTATCTCCTAAAATAAGCAGGCGAACAGGTTTTTCTTGGAGCATAACCTGTTCACACTTGCGAGTATCTCACTAATTTGGCCCATTACGGTCGGCATTGGCACGTCCGATCAACGGTTCTGACCAGTATGCACAAGGATATGATCACAAAGTTGATCTAAGAGAGGAATGATCCGGCTTAAGCGAATAATTTCCAGATGAGTACCCAATATAGTTATAATCTTCATGGCAGGATTTCTCTTCTATATTAAACAATTATTAAATGAAGTTCTATATGCAGATTCTTAGTTTAGTTCCCTACATCTACGGTGGCTATGACCGCATTGGTGCTTCCGTTGATGACTGAGACAGTTTTACTGCCATGATTTGTAATATAAATTCGGTTCGATGACGGATTCACATTCACTCCTTCTGGGGACGCACCTACCGAAATGGTTGCTATAACGACATGGGTAAACCCATCAATAACAGAGACATTGTGACCACTCCAGTTCGTGACATAAATCCTGTTCGTTTCAGGATTTACACCCACGCCTACCGGGTTGGTACCCACAGTAATGGTGGTAATGACTGTATTGGAGTTTCCATCAATGACTGAGACATTATTACTGCCAAAGTTTACGACGTAAATTCGGTTCGTTATCGGATTAACACCTACTCCGAAGGGCCCCGAACCAACTATTACGTTTCCTATGAAGGTATTGGCCTTTCCGTCGATAACTGAGATATTGTTGCTGCTAGAATTTAGAACGTAAATTTGGTTAAGGGCGGAAGGAATCACCCTTCCCGGCGCTCCTGCTATTCCTTCCATGCCCGTTGAAAAAAGCTCTGCTGGCAGCATACTATGAACTACGGTCATATTTCCAGCGGCATCTTTCCCCCTAGTTGAGATTTCAACAGCGTCAGTACTGGTGACAAACCGAAACTCAAAAGCGTCAAACTGTGCGTAATAGTTACGATCTGCTGCTTCCCCAGGTGCCAAGGTTAATAAATCCAAAACGTACTCTGTCTTAGTAATCCCATTCCAATAAAACCCATTTATTCGAATGTTAGCAGTTACTGAGTCAGCATTAGAAATTCTTACTGAGAACGTTGAACTTGGTCTTACACCGGAGACTTTAGTATTCTCGATCAATCCGGTAGTTATTTGAGCCACTGGCTATTACCTCCATTCAAATAATCTTGTACAAAAGTTATGACATTATATGAATGGGTACAAGTTCGGTGAAAATCTTTGCTTGTCGCAATCCAAGTTTCCAATGTATCCTACCCGAGGATACATCATCCCTATTTTCATAACGGAATAGCATTAAGCTCTGAAGGTAGCACCCGATGCGCTGGATTTAGATTGTTATTGGCATCTTTACCCCAAACTGAGATCTGTATAGAATTATTGACGGTCATAAACTGGAATTCAAATGCGTCGAAATTGGCATAGTAACTTCTGTACAGTGCTCCCCCCGGTTCTATAGTGATAATCTCACTGACATACTGCACCTTCGTCGTCCCTTCAATATAAAAACCAATGATTTGCACCATATCGTTAATTAGGCCGTCATTAGTGATTCTTAAATCAGCTGTGGACGTCGGCCTCACTCCTGCAATAGCCGTATTTTCCAAGATGCCCGTCGTTACGTATAACATCTTTTAAGGCCTCCTCTCTGCTTTGTACCATTATAAATACAGTCCATCATGAACACTAACCGAAATTAACACTCAGTAAATCCAAAACATCTTGAATTGGATTGTGTACCGTTACAGTATTGGAACCGGCAAACAGCAATCCAACTGCCAAGTTATTGTCATCTAACAGGAGGGAACCGCTGTCTCCTGGCGAGGACATATTGGTGGTAATGATTTGGTGATCAAAACGCAGAACTCGTCCCGGCCCGTACTGCACATTGACCATAGCATCAAGAGCTGTAATCTGACCAAACGTTAAGCCAGTAGTTCGTCCCGATTTTTTGACTTCCATATTTAAAACTGGAGTAGTGACTCCTTGTACCAAACCGATATCGAGAATGTCCGGAATGATCATGCTATTTTCCAACGGCTCGCCAATAGCACAATCTACCACATTAATTGCCGGGTAATCGGCTAAATTAACAAATCGTTTCAAGCAGGCAATAATATACTGTCGATCTGCGTAGCCAAGATCGGTGTGGACAAAATCAACGGGCCCAGGTTGATAGATTCGATCATTGATACTGGCCCTTTGGTCGTTGCCATTCGTAGAATTCGCGAGGACATGATTATTTGAAAGGATCATCGGCTGAACGCTGGAATTGTCATAAACCACTGCTCCGAAAGTCCCAGCCGTAATTAAATAATGACCAATGCTCACCCCTGGAGGCGCAGGTCTTACCTTTTCAGTACGACTTTGGAGCGGTTCTAACATTTCCACTTTCAATGCTTTTAGTTCTCCCACTTCAATAACATCCGTCACCATACTGTTAACATTCTTGGGTACAAGTTCATGGTCAGCAAGCTGCTCAGGAGGAAGTTTTTTATTTACTAAGACAATAATAGATTCCTGATCAGTTTTTACACCCTTAACTTCTTTAAAACCATATCCTACCCCAATTACCTGAGGGAGGGTTAATAGATTCCTTTTGCTTTGATCATCTAGCCTATCCATCATAATTCCCCCATCATTCCTCTCTCCCAACGCTTGGGTTTAATTTAAACACTCAGGAAATAGCCGTTTGGCTCTCTCTTTTACAATCAGAGAACATGCTTCGTTGGGATTTTGACTCATATTTTCACCGTGCCAACGATAAGCCAACAGAGGTTCCTCTAAAAATCCGCAAGAATAATGCCGAAGAAAGCGAAACCACAAATCATAGTCATGGGCTTGGGGCAGATTTACGTCGAAATATCCTATTATCTTTAATGCAGAACTTCTCATCATCACGGAAGACCCGTTAATAAAGCAGCCCTCCATGAGCTTCTTCACCATTTCCTTCTTGTTGGGGAAATATGGTGAATTAACCTCATATTGCTTTACGCCGTTGGCATCAATCACCACAAAGCTCGTGTAGCTAAAACCGAGACTCGGATCACGTTCCATCAATCCCACCTGTTTAGACACCTTATCACCAATTAGTACGTCATCTGCACTTAACCAGCAAACGTACTTACCCGTTACAAGAGATAGCCCAAGATTTAACGCGCTGGGTGTTCCCCCATTTCCCTTATAGACATAGTTAATTTTTGAACGATATGGCTTCACGAGTTCGGCTGTTCCATCGGTGGAACCATCATCAATGACGAAAACCTCCAGATTTGGATAGTTCTGATCGATGACACTGTCAAGCGCATAAGGAAGATACCGGGCGTGATTGTACGTGGGGATAACGACACTGACTGTAGGCATTAGCATTAGGGGCCCCTCCTTACATAATCGATATTCGAACTACGAACCACGACTAGTGGCGGTTAGCCATAGGATATAGGAAACTTACTTCAGATGGAGGCTTATTCCATCTGAAGTAAGTTGAAATTATCCAGGGGCGTAATCGATGTTCGAAATTGGAACTACGAACTACGAACTACGATAAATCATTTTCATCCACTCTACGGTAATGGGCAATCCTTCTTCTAGCAGCACCTTAGGTTCATGACCCAGATCAGCCCTTGCTTTGCCAATATCCGGTCGTTTGCTGACTGTATTGTGTTTGTCTTCGGGAAGATACTTTACTAATTTCGGATCACCCTCCGTATAGTTGAGCACTAATTCACTTAAATCTTTGACGCTGCGATATTCCGTTCCCCCGATGTTATACACCTCACCTGGCTTGAAGTTTTTTGCCACATTGGCTATAGTCGGGATTAAATCATCGACATACATAAAGACACGGTAGTAGCCTTCATAAACCTCATAAGGAATACCCCTTAGCGCTCGATAGATAAAGAGACAAACAACACTACGGTAAGAGTGATAGTACTCCCCCGGACCGTAAGCATTGAATAAGCGCAGTCTTACGATCGGAGATTCATATTTCTTTTCGAAGTTGATCACCTGAACCTCATTAGCCCACTTGGTTAAAGCATAGTCATTATGCTGAATAATTGTCTTTTTTAATGGTAAATCCTCTGTTAACAAGGGTTCTGCTGCTTCTCCGTAAATTTCAGAGGAGCTTGTAAAGATCAGTTTAAATCCTTTTTTTAATTGCCATTCCAAAATATTACGGGTTCCGATTACGTTTGTTTTCCATAATGTGTCATAATAATGTTCTCCATTAATACGGCCAAATTCTGCAGCTAAATGAAAGACATAATCATAGTTTTGCTCAAAAACACGTTCTAACTGACGATACTCAGAGATGTCCGCCCTAATATACTTCTCCCCGAGATGATGTTGCAAATCAACTTCCCATACATCATGTCCTCTATATTGAAGTACTTCTACTAATCGCGAACCTAGGGTTCCTTTACTACCCGTTACTAAAATTTTGGCCATCGTATCTGCTCCTTTTTCCACTCTTTTAAGCCACAAGAATCGTTTGAATTTTTGCTGACAGTTTCTCAGTTGATCTGTGACCCTTTATTTAATGTCTAAGGCCTTTTGTCGATCCAGTACTAACCGATCTACTACTTGATCCTGATCAACCTCATTAATGGAGTTAAAGCCCGCTCCACTTAGCTCAGCCGACGAAAATAAGGGATCTTCAACCCAGACAGTATTTCCGGTTGCCTCTAAAGCTCTGACCAAATCAACCCCTCTACTATGCTTAAGATCCTTCACTCCTGTTTTATAGCTCAAACCTCTGACCAAGACCTCTTTACCACTGCCCACCTGGTTCACGATTCGATCTCGATAGTCCTGATCCGCTTGTTCAGCCCCTTCCAACAAAGTGGAGGGACAAACTGTTCGCAAGAAACTCATGTCCTTAGGCAGACACTCTCCACCAATACCCCAGTCAGTACCTAGCAGCTCGACGTTACTCTTACTATTGACAGCCATTCTTAGATCGTCATAATCCATTCCTTGGGTAACACAATAGCCATAAATCTCCTGAGCAAAGGCTATATCAATGTAGCGCTTGACATTTTCAACCACCTTAGATAACTCCGCTATCCGGACGTCAGAAACTTCCACTAGAAGGGGAACCAATGGAACATAAAATTGACGTCCTTTTTCTAAGCAGGCTTTTGTAAAGGCTCCCATTACCCGCGGGGTATCACAAACAGTTTTGTCGACACCAAACATTACCCTATGGGGAACATGGATCACGAAAATATCAGTTCCTAACTCAAACCCTTTTCCTTCTAAAAATTCACGCACGCGCCTCATAGTTCCTGGGGGCAACGTTGATTCAATGGAGATCAAAGAGCCTGGAAAGATGATCATTTGCTTTAAAGCAGCAAATAGGTTTTGTCCCTGATTACCTGTGGAAGGAGCCATTAACCAAACCTTTATCCCAGTTAATGCCCGATAATCCGAGGTCACCCTATAACCCTTGCTTCGTAATTCGCTGACCCTACTCTCGTTCACATCCACGCCGATGACCTCTCCCGGAAATTTATGACTAAGGTAAGTGAAAAGATTAAAGCCGATATTACCCAAACCCACGACACAAATCTTCATTTTTTGGATCCATCCCTTCCCCTAACTCATCACTATAAGTTATGGAAGTCCACGCCTTGTTGACACAACAGAGGTATGCTTTTCCCAGAAATTATCATGTAATATTAGATTAATATGTAAAATATTGCCACCTCGATGCCGCTCGCAACATACACTGAAAAGACAACAAATTACGGTATCATTTAGGAGGGCTAAACTATGAAACTAGTTATTCCAGTGGTAAGTTTGGAAACTGGGGGGACACGCTTTATTTATCAGTTAGCCAATGAAATGGTGGATAAAGGACACAGCGTGGAAATCGTGCTCCCTGAAAACGCCTCTGTGGCTTGGCCAGTACGGGCAAAAATTACCCGGGTTAAAGAACTTACTCCTGATACAATGCCGCCTGCGGATTTCATACTTCCAAATTTCTATCCGACTGTTTTTCCTGCCTGGGAATCAAAAAAAGGCCGAGTCGTTCGACTTAGCCTGGGGTATGAGCCTTTATGGATTGAAGAAAAAAAAGCTTTGGATTCTTACCTTATAAATGCTCCTATCATTGCCATATCTCAATGGCATCGTCAATTAATTTTACAAGGAACTGGGCGAAATAGCACCGTAATCCCTGGGGGCGTAGACTCCACGGTTTTTTGTCCCTACCCCAAAAAATCTCTATCTACTGGTCGCCTTTCAATTGCTTATATCCTACGTTCCAAGGAACATGGCTATACTTGGAAAGGTGCCGAGGACTTTTGGGAAGCCTGCCAGCGTTTAGCTCAGTTGGTTCCTGCCTTTGACGTTCAGGTTGTCGCTACAGAAGGGGCACATTACCCTGCACCCCTGCCCTATGAGATAGTGAAGGCCCATTCTGACAGTGAGATGGCCCGATTCTATGCCCAGGCAGATATTTTTGTGTCGACTTCCTATTTCGAAGCTTTTTCAATGCCACCATTAGAAGCCATGGCCTGTGGTACAGCGGTCGTAACCACCGATAATGGCGGTAACCGCGATTATACAAAAAACGGAGAGAACTGTTTACTCGTTCCCCCCAGTGATATCCAACAACTGACCCTTGTACTAGCTCATCTATTAACTCAACAAAATGCACGGAATCAACTTGCACAAGTCGGCCGAAACTTCGCCCAGTCTTGGACTTGGCGGCAATCAGCCGATAAACTAGAAGCCTACCTTTTGAAGTTAGCTCGTACCTTATAGACAGCAATCCTTCCAAGCTAAAAGGGCATCGATGGGCTCAGCGTCTTTACCATAGACTTTCAAGAACGCTAAATTTTTTTGATCGTGGAACTTACTGAAAATAAAAATATTGTAACCGTGCTTTTGGAAATCCTCAACCTCCCATCCCGATCGATGCCGTTGTAGGCTTTCTCCCCCTAAACCGTAATGATCAACCTCTAGCTGTTGAAAAAAACCTCTGGGAGTAAAGACAATCACCTTTTTGGCAGCGATCTCTTCTACTTGGCGCAAGACATCCCAGGCAACCCCTTTTTCAAAATGCTCAATGACATCAATCAGCGTCACACTATCTAGGGACTTTGGCAGAAATAGCTCGCTCACGCGCTCTGCCGTAAAATTAATTTTTATAAACTGTTCACCATACTTAGCATGCTCTAAGTATGGTCGATGAGCATCAAGCCCAATTTTTATAGGGCAACTAAGATCTTTGAGAGTCTCACCGACTCCGCAGCCAATATCTAGAACCGTACGGGAATCCGACAGGAGTCCATTAATCGTATCGAGGAAATCTTTATGATTTACGACATTGACTGTCACTGGCTGAACATCCTTCCCATGTTAATTCTTTCTTTATTATGGTATTCAAAATTTTCCCTAAAGTACCATCTGATACACAAATTGCCTACTTGAACGCATAATATGTAGTACCGTAAAGCAAAGGGAGGACAAACCATGAAGATCGTGTTTCCTGTTCTTAGTTTAGAAATGGGCGGGGGGGCCCGTTTTATTTATCACCTAGCTAATGCCCTAGCTGATAAAGGGCATGATATTGAAGTTGTTATGCCCGAAAAAGGAGTTCAAGTCTGGCCATTGCGTACCAAACTAAGACGAGTAAAAGAGTTAACTCCATCCTCCATCCCTTCAGCTGATTTTATACTCCCTAATTTCTATTTAACGGTTAGGCCAGCCTGGGAATCTCAAAAAGGCCGGGTAGTACGCCTTAGTCTTGGGTATGAACCCCTTTGGGTTCCTGATTCGGTAACTGCTAAGCAGACCTATCTGATTGGCGCTCCAATCATGTCTATATCGGAGTGGCACCGCCAACTCATACGCCAAGAAACGGGCCTAGAAAGTACGGTCATTTCTGGTGGAGTAGACACTTCGACGTTTCATCCTTATCCTAAACCATCTGAGCAAACAGGCCGCAAGAATATTTTTTACATCATGCGCGACGCTGTTTCTGGGTATACCTGGAAAGGAGGCGAAGACTTTTTAAAAGTCGTAACCCGTTTAAAAGATCAGGTTAATTTTGACTTAACCGTTTCAATTCCAGAGAACGCCCTGTTTGCAAGCCCTGTGCCTTGTCGGCTTAAAACCTCGACAACAGATCAAGAACTTGCTCAGCTCTATGCAGTGGCAGACCTCTTTGTTTACACCTCTTACTTTGAAGCGTTCGGCCTGCCACCCCTTGAGGCAATGGCTTGCGGTACAGCCGTAGTGACCACTGATTGTGGTGGAGTTCGTGATTACGTTAGAAGCGGTGAAAACTGTTTGTTAGTTCCCCCTAGTGACATCGACCAGCTAAGCACAGCGATCTATCGCCTATTGACACAGGATACCGAACGCCAGCGTCTAGCCGCCGCAGGCCATCGTTTTGCACAAGCTTGGACTTGGCAACGCACCGCAGATCAAGTAGAAGCTTTCTTGATAAGCCTTAGGTAATATTCAAAAAACGGGTTGTGACGAAAACTGGTTTTCCAGTTTCGTCACAACCCGTTTTTGTTCGGGAATCCCATGGAACTAGTGCCTGCTTTTATAAGGTGGAAGACAACCTATTTTTATGATATAATTAAATAGAAAATACTGGAATATTGTGAATCTAATCTCAGCGTAAAATGCAGGGAGGTAAATAGGTTGAGTATCGCTGATAACATAGTAAGTATAGTGAGAGACTATCTTGTACAGGAATTAAAGCCTTATACTATAATTCTTTTTGGTTCTTCGGTGAAGGGTTATTTTCGGGAAGATAGCGATATTGATATTGCTTTTATCAGTGCCCAAGAATTTAAGTCTTATGATCTTTATCTCTTAGCTCAGGCACTCGTTTCAGAGGTAGGCCGGGAAATTGATCTAGTTGATTTAAGGCAAGCATCAACAGTCTTCAAGGCACAAATTCTTGGTTCAGGACAAGTAATTTATTCCAACGACCCAAAAGAACTGGCCGATTTTCAGATACGGACTCTCAAAGAGTATGCCTTACTTAATGAAGAAAGAGCAGAAATCCTCAGGAATATTTCTGTTAGGGGGAGGGTATATGGTGGATGATGTTGTCTTCAACAAAGTCGCGATTATCGAACGTTGTATCCGTCGCATTCAAGAAGAGTACCAGGGGAATTTTTCGAACTTGGAGAATTATACTAAGCAAGATTCAATCATCCTCAATATCCAACGAGCTTGTGAAGCAAGCATTGATCTAGCAATGCATCTAGTGGCTTCGAAGAGCCTAGGTATTCCGCAGTCAAGTCGGGATGCCTTTGATTTTTTACAGCAAGTTGGAATTATCGACGAACAGCTCGCACTAAAACTCAAAGCGATGGTTGGATTCCGCAATATCGCAGTCCACAATTATCAGACTGTTAACTTAGGAATTGTACAAGGAATTATCGAGAAGAACCTAGCGGATCTCTTGAAATTTGGAAAACTGGTTCTTTCTACCCAGTGAAAAGGCAGAAAAACGGGGTCGAGTTACGTGCTCGGCCTTTTTTTTTCATTATTTCCTCAATGATGATTTTTAGGTTGCGCATCACCATACATTATTTTCCATTAAGTACTGAGGTGTTATCGGAGTTGAATTCACCTTTGAGTAATGAATTTTCAACATTTTTATTGGTGTGGATGCTTTCAGTTGGGTATACCCAATGCCATAGAACTTATTTAAAAACAATGCATATGATAAATAAATGATAGGAGTTTGTTAATTACGGAATATGGGCTGTGGGATGAGAATAATATGTTCCAAACTCCATAGCAATTCCCCCCTGATAAGCTGAAAAGAATAACATAACGTATCATGAGGGAAGTCTATTGTTCAGTCGAAAAATATTACCTATATTTGTAATATAACAATAAAGGGTGCGAAAAAGGGTAATTACATCCATCATATCTAAGGTTGAAATTGATTGATTTAGTAAACTTGATTTAATTCATATATTTATTGAGGGGGAACGCTATGAAAAAAATTCTTGTTACCGGTGCTGATGGATTTATTGGAAGCCATCTTGTAGAACAACTTATCAAGAGAGGTGAAAAAGTAAAAGCTTTTGTTTATTATAACTCATTTGGTAACTGGGGATGGCTTGATACGTTCCCCAAAGAGCTGTTAGCTGAAATAGAAATATTTGCAGGGGATATTCGAGATCCCAATGGAGTAAGAACTGCCATGAATGGGGTGGATGAGGTTTTCCATCTTGCTGCCCTTATAGCAATTCCATTTAGCTATCATTCGCCTGATTCCTACGTTGATACTAATATTAAAGGTACGTTGAATGTGCTGCAGGCAGCTAGAGATTTGAAAACTAAAAGAGTCCTGGTAACCTCTACCTCAGAGGTCTATGGCACTGCCCAGTATGTACCCATCGATGAGTTGCACCCCTTTCAAGGGCAATCTCCATATTCGGCTACAAAAATCGGGGCTGACAGATTAGCAGAGAGCTTTTATCGCAGTTTCGAAATGCCCATTACCATAGTACGTCCGTTTAACACCTATGGCCCGCGTCAATCGGCTAGAGCAGTGATTCCGACAGTTATTATTCAGCTTTTATCGGGAATGACGGAAATAAAGCTAGGTTCACTTACACCAACTCGAGATTTTAATTATGTAAAAGATACTGCCCAGGGTTTTATCGACATAGCCAAGTCGGATAAAACCGTAGGTCAGGAGATTAACATAGCGTCCCAGCAGGAGATCTCAATCGGTCAGCTGGCCCAGGAATTAGTTGATCAGATTAATCCTCAGGCTAGGATAAACTGTGACGAGCAAAGAGTTCGTCCAGAAAAAAGCGAGGTGAACAGGTTATTAGGTTCAAATAAACTAATTAGACAACTTACTGCGTGGGAGCCAAAGTACAGTTTAAAAGAGGGTCTTGCAGAGACTATAGCATTTCTTAGGGAGAATTTAAGCAGATATAAAGCAGATATTTATAACCTTTAGCAACTATTAGGAAGTGATCTTATGAATAAATTCATACCGTTATCAGTACCTAACCTAAAAGGTAACGAACTGAAATATGTATCAGATGCGATTGAAAAGGAATGGGTATCGACTGGCGGGGCATACATAGCCCGCTTTGAAACGGAATTAGCTGATTATTTAAACGTGAAATCAGCAGTTGCCTGTCAGAGCGGGACTGCCGGCTTACATTTAGCCTTAATTTTAGCGGGTGTGGAAAAGGATCATGAGGTAATAGTGCCAACTCTGACATTTATAGCTTCAGTAAATCCAGTGAAATATTTACAGGCCTATCCTGTTTTTATGGATTGTGATGATTCTTTATGCATGGATATGGCTAAGTTGAAGCAGTTCTGCCAAGCGGAATGTAATTTTATTGATAATAAATTAATTAACAAGTCTACAGGAAGACATATAAAAGCGATAGTGGTGGTGCATGTTTTTGGCAACATGGCAGATATGTCAGCGGCCATGGATATCGCTAAGGAGTATAACCTTAAAGTAATTGAGGATGCCACTGAGGCATTAGGAACCTACTACCTGGAGGGTAGGTATAAAGGTAAACATGCTGGGACAATTGCCGATATAGGAGTGTATTCTTTTAATGGCAATAAAATAATTACGACCGGCGGCGGGGGAATGATAGTCTCTAGTGATACAGGCATTATGAAAAGAGCCAAATATCTGTCTACACAGGCTAAGGATGATGCCGTTAACTTCATACATAAAGAGGTTGGCTATAATTATAGATTAACCAACCTCCAGGCAGCACTGGGAGTTGCCCAACTGGAGCAGCTTGAGTACTTTATATCTGTAAAGAAAGAAAACTATAGAATATACAAAAGCAGTATAAATGATAAAATAAACGGTTTGAAGATATTGGATTTTCGAGACGATATAAGACCAAACTATTGGTTCTTTTCCCTATATATATTGAATTTAGACAAATATTCTCGTATGAAGATAATTAAAAGTTTAGCTAATGAAAATATTCAAACTCGTCCTATATGGGGGCTTATTCATGAACAAAAACCTTATTTACATGCCCAAGCTTATCTGATCGAGAAGGCGCATGATTATTTTAACCGCATTGTCAATCTTCCTTGTAGTAGCAATCTGTCCGTTGAAAATGTGTATAAGGTTATTAATAAAATTAATGCTATTTCGTAATTTCCTCCCTTTTCCAAGGTACATGTTCGCCACTAAAGTACCACTTCACTGCGTTCCTTGATATTTAAAGACCTGCGCTCGGAACGTTGAGACATAATTTCGATGCACTCCTCTACCTCCGTATCACCAGAATTTTAACTCTCTGAGTAATCCAGAGTTTTATTGCAAGTTATTTACTTTTTTACCATCATTATCCATAATTCCGGCTCCATTTTATTATTGCGTTCATATAATAAAAGGGGTGGGAATATTGAATATAGAGATATTATTTATCACAGAAGATCAAAGTGTTCTGGAAGCCATGAAACAGATAGATGCAACAGCCAATCAAATATTGCTGGTTGCTGAGAACAATATATTGAAAGCAATTATTACTGATGGAGATATTCGAAGGCATTTACTGCGCGGAGGAAAGTTAGAAGATAGAGTAAAAGAAATTGCCAATTATAATCCAAAATTTATATTTGAAAAAGATAAGGATAATGCTCAAGAACTAATGAAGAAATGGTCAATTTTATCTTTGCCGATTGTGAATGAAACGCTCGAAATACAATCCATCGCTTTTCTCAAAGATTACGAGATTGGACGTAAACTTTCTGTTGGTGCACCTGTAGTAATCATGGCGGGTGGATTGGGGACGAGGCTCTATCCGTATACTAAAATATTACCGAAGCCACTCATTCCTATTGGCGAAATACCCATAACTGAGCATATCATTAATCATTTTATGAAGTATGAATGCAACGAGTTTCATTTGATCGTAAACCACAAAAAAAATATGATCAAGGCTTATTTTAGCGAAGTTGAAAAGGATTATAAAATTGAATTTCATAATGAGGAGATAAAGTTGGGTACAGGTGGTGGGCTTAGCCTGCTGAAAGGGAAACTGGAATCTACCTTTTTTATGACTAATTGCGATATTCTCATTAGAGCTAATTATAAGGAAATATATGATTTTCATAAGCAAAACGGAAATATGATTACGATAGTAGCAGCTTATAAGCATCTCACTATTCCTTATGGAATCATTAACATGATAAACAATGGTGAAATAGCTTCTATGATAGAAAAGCCCGAGTATTCATTTCTGACCAATACTGGCTTTTATGTTGTGGAAGCAGACATTGTAAATAAACTTGAGGATGATAAAGCAATCGGGTTCACAGATATAATTGAGCAGCAAAAAAGCCTGGGAGAAAAGGTTGGAGTTTTCCCTGTTAGCGAAGGGTGCTGGCTCGATATGGGGCAACTTGAAGAGTTGGAGAGAATGAGGAAGGAATTGGGAGTGTGAATGCGTGAAAAAAATTGTTCTTGTAGGTGCAGGTGGTCATGCACTCAGTGTCATCAATAGCATCCAATCAAATCAGGAATTCGAAATCGTTGGAATTACTGAATTGGGCTATGTTGTCGATGAGGAAGTATTAGGCTATAAGATTTTAGGAAATGATGCCATATTAAATTCAATATTTGATAGCGGGGTTAAGTATGCTTTTATTACAGTTGGAAGTATTGGCAACACTGCTTTGAGAGAAAAACTATATTTTATGCTTAAGAGTAAAGGTTTTATCTTACCTGCGATCATCGATAATTCTTCAAATATCGGAAGTGATGTATGGCTTGGCGCGGGTATTTATATAGGAAAGAACACGGTAGTAAATGCCAAGAGCACTATAAGAGACATGGCGATCGTAAATACCGGCGCTATTATAGAGCATGGTTGTTGTATTAATGAATTCACACATATTGGGCCAGGTGCTGTTATATGCGGTGACGTTAAAATAGGCGCCAGTACACATGTTGGCGCAAATTCTACGGTTATCCAAGGTGTAACTATTGGCGATGACAGCATCATAGGAGCTGGAAGTATTGTTGTCTATGATGTGCCAAGTAAGGTTATTGCTTATGGTAACCCGTGTAAAGTAGTGAGAAATAAATGAGTAACATTTTTATAATAGCCGAGGCTGGAGTAAACCACAACGGCGATGTAAGCATAGCTAAAGAATTAATTGACGCCGCAAAAAGCGCAGGTGCAAATGCAGTAAAATTTCAAACTTTTAAAGCAGAACATCTTGTCTCAAAAGTTGCGCAAAAAGCAGATTATCAAAAACAAGTTTCTGAGACTGATGAAAGTCAGCTAGAAATGCTTAAGAAGCTAGAGCTATCTTATGACGATTTTAAGGACCTTAAAAAGTATTGTGAAGAAAAGGGAATATTGTTTCTTTCCACAGCCTTTGATTTCGATAGCATAGATTTTTTAGAAAGTCTTGAAATGCCTATCTATAAGGTACCGTCAGGAGAGATAACTAACCTGCCGTACCTGATGAAAATCGCAAGCACCGGCAAGCCAGTGATAATGTCAACGGGGATGAGTGATTTAGATGAGGTGGGTTTGGCATTAGAGGTGCTCCGGGATAATGGTGTAGGAACGATGACTCTGCTGCACTGTAATACTCAGTACCCTACTCCTTTTGAGGACGCCAACCTCAAGGCGATGCTTACTTTAAAGGAACGATTTGGCTTAGCAGTTGGTTATTCAGATCATACATTAGGGATTGAAGCTCCTATTGCAGCTATAGCGTTAGGAGCTACAGTAATTGAAAAGCACTTTACGCTTAATAAAAGTCTGGTGGGTCCGGATCACAAGGCAAGCCTTGATCCGCAGGAGCTCAAAGCCATGGTGACATCTATCAGGAATATTGAAGTCGCTTTAGGAGATGGCATAAAACAACCATCAGTATCCGAAATAATGAATAAAGAAGTAGCTCGGAAAAGCATTGTCGCCAGGCGAAATATCGTTAAAGGTGAAATCTTTACTCAAGATAATTTGACTGTTAAACGTCCCGGTAATGGGATTTCTCCTATGAAATGGTTTGAGGTACTAGGCATGAGCGCAATGCGTGATTTTTGCGAGGATGAGTTGATCGATTTATGAAAAAATCAATTTGTATAGTGACAGGTTCTCGAGCTGAGTATGGTCTTTTAAGCCCTATTATAAAGCAACTTATAGCTACTAATAGTTTTGAATTAAAAATTGTGGCAACGGGTACACACTTGTCTGAAGACTTTGGACTTACTTATCAGGAAATAGAAGCGGATGGTATTTCAGTAAATGCTAAAATTGATGTTTTGCAAAATGATGATTCAAATAAAGCTATGTCCAAGGCTCTTGGGATCGGAGTTATTGGTTTTGCAGAGTACTTTGAAAAGAATCAACCTGATATGGTAGTCGTGTTAGGAGATCGATTTGAAATATTTGCTGCTGCTACAGCTGCTGCAGTTGCCTGTATTCCCATTGCGCATCTTCACGGTGGGGAAACAACAGTGGGGGCGGTAGATGAGTTTTTTCGTCACTCTATTACGAAAATGAGTTATTTGCACTTTACTTCTACTGAGCAATACAGACAGCGTATTATAAATATGGGGGAAGCACCGGACCGGGTTTTCAATGTTGGTGCAACAGGTGTGGAAAACATTTTAAGTATGCCCCTTATGGCCAAAGATGAGCTGGCCCGAATCATAGACTTTGATTTGAATAGTCCATACGCCCTTGTAACCTTTCATCCGGTAACATTGGAAAGAAATACTGCGATAAAGCAAATTGAAGAACTTTTATCTGCTCTTGACGAGACCAGTGGGTTGAATTATATCTTTACAAAAGCTAATGCTGATGCAAATGGTCGGGCAATAAATAACAAAATAGATACCTACTGTAAGAAAAAAGGAAATGCGATTGCCTTTACATCTATGGGTGTTTTGCGTTACCTTTCTGCAATGAAATATTGTGCAATGGTCATCGGCAATTCCTCCAGCGGAATCATTGAAACCCCAAGCTTTAAAAAACCCACGATCAATATCGGAGACAGGCAAAAAGGCAGGATTTGTGCAAAATCAGTCATTACTTGTGAAGCGGAAAAGCGCGCTATAATCAAGAGTATTAATAAGGCAAGGTCACAGCAGTTTTTGCAGGGAATTGCTAATCAGGTAAATCCCTATGGCAATGGGAAAACCTCTGAGAAAATTGTAGCACTAATCAAGGATTTTCTGGATAATGACAAGATAAACCTTAAAAAGAGCTTTTATGATGTGAGGGGATAAGGCAATGTTCTATGATCATCGAATTATCGCCATCATTCCTGCGCGCAGCGGTTCTAAGGGATTACCTGACAAGAATATACGCATTCTTAATGGGAAGCCCTTAATTGCCTATAGTATAATTCAGGCTCAGGAGGCAGGAATATTTGATGAAATATTCCTTTCAACTGATTCACAGGAATATGCTAGTATTGCGATACAATATGGGGCAAATGTACCATTTTTAAGATCGGATGAGCTGGCTTCAGATTCTGCTTCGACATGGGATTGTGTAAGGGAGGCTCTTGAGCAATACCATACAATAGGCAAAGAGTATGATATCTTTGTAGTATTGCAGCCAACATCACCATTACGAACTACTAGAGATATTATTAATGTAATTAAACAAATGGTACTTACTAATGCAGATTCAGTAGTGTCAGTGTGTGAGGCTGACCATTCTCCCTTGTGGTACAATACATTGCCAGAAAATAAATCTCTTAAGGGTTTTGTCCGATCAGAAATCATGGCTAAAACCAGACAGGAGTTGCCTACTTTCTTTAGAATTAATGGGGCAATATATGCTGTAAGTACATCATATTTTTTAAGAACACAGAATATCTATGATGGAAATTCTTTTGCCTACGTAATGCCGAAAGAAAGATCCATTGATATTGATACCCTCTATGATTTTTCTCTGGCAGAGTACCTTCATAACTTAAAAATGTAATAATGTAATTGTTCGGTCGCATCAGTGGTGCAAATCACAAGCACGCTATCCTTTCCGTAGAATAATCCTCCGAAACGATGAGCTTAGAAAGTCATGCTATTAAGGCGTTTAACTGAATTCAACAGCTAAATGCCTTAATCAAGTCAGTAATAAATAACTTCATGCCGCAGTTCAATATGAAATAAATCACTATGGCTCAACCTTCTGTTTAATAAAGTTATTTATAATCTTCAATCCCGTGACCCCGCTTTTTTCCGGATGAAATTGACAACCGTAGAGGGAACCAGATTGTACTGATGCGGAAATAAGTTGTCCATTATAATACGTATCTGCTAATCGATTCGCTAAATTTTCGGGTGCCGCAGTAAAGGAATGTACAAAGTAAACTGTCTCGCCGATTTCAATATCCTCAAGAATCGTTCCATTCCAGTTTTCTTTTTCCCTAGGTAACTCTAACGAGTTCCAGCCAATGTGAGGTATTTTTTGTCTAAATCCGTGAACATCTTGATCTGGTATTCTAACAACACGTCCGGGTATCAAACCTAAGCCTTCATGTAGTCCAAATTCTTCACTTTTCTCCATCATCATTTGCATTCCCAAACAGATACCTAGGAAAGGTCTTTCTTTAGAAGCAAAGTCAATAATTGCCTCTACAAGACCACGTTCAGACAATCCCCTCATTCCGTCAGCAAAAGCACCTACGCCTGGCAAAACCAGGTAGTCTGCGTTTTTAATATATTGAGGGTTATCTGAGATCATCACTTGAGCACCACAATATTCAAAAGCTCTTTGTACACTAAGAATATTTCCTATTCCATGGTCTACCAACGTTATCTTGACCATAGTTTCAATCTCCTTACGTTTACATTGCAAGAGACAGCCTTTTCACGAACTTCCTGTACCGTAAATTTTTTATAATGCAGGACATGAGCCATTGCCACGGCATCTGCACAGCCATCGTTAATAACGTTAATCAAATCTTGTATATTACCCATACCACCACTAGCAATGACTGGTATGGAAACAGTATTCGACATAGCCCTGACAAGGTCTACATCAAATCCTTTTGCTGTACCCTCCATATCGACTGAAGTCAAGAGTATTTCACCGGCTCCAAGTTTATAACCTCTTTTAGCCCATTCAATAACATCAATCCCTGTCTTTTCTCTACCATTATCGTAATAAGCTTCCCATTTACCTTCACTAACCTTTTTTGCTTCGATAGATAAGACCATACACTGAGAGCCAAACCTTTTTGAGATCTCGCGGATCAATTCAGGGCGTTTTATTGCGGCTGTATTGATAGCTACTTTATCAGCCCCGGCCCGTAATACATCTCTTACATTTTCTACCGAACGAATACCTCCACCAACTGTGAGCGGGATAAAAACGTCCTTTGTTGTGCGACGCACTATCTCCAATAAATTATTTCTTTCATATAAACTTGCAACAATATCTATATAAATTAGTTCGTCTATTCCCTGATCATAATACTCTTTGGCGAAAACATTTGGGTCTCCGATTTTTCTAAGCCCCTCGAGTTGTACCCCTTTAACTAAGTTAGGTCCTTTTACGTCTAATCTCGCTATTAATCTAATATTAGTCATAGTCCACACTTCGCTCTTCGTAAATTGGGTATCGTAATTTCCAACTTCCGTTTTCGCGTTTCCATAGATGAGGGGATCTAAACTTGTCAGCAAGTGCCATAAAATAATCCCTATCAACAATTGGTTGTTCAAACATCTTAAATGCTACCGGAAAATCCTTTTCAGGAATACTTAAATACTTAAAGATTTCCTCAGCAAAACGTTCAGGAAACTCTCCGTCAAATTTTTTTACTAGGGCTACCCCTTCCTCCCGTGTAATCTCTGCATTTCTAATTTCTTGTGCAGCATCGTAGGTTGCCCGTCCGATCCCAAATTTAATATAGGTTGTATAGTAATGGAAATCGTCAATCTTATCATCAATACTGTTATACTTACTGTAAGTGCCAACAGTACGTTCAGGTGACGGCTTAAAACCGCCATTCTCAACAGCGTAATAATAACACTCTTGGGGATGCCATCTTAAATAATATCCGAGATAGTGTACCTCGACCTTTTTTCGCTCTAATTCATCGGGATTAGCAGGAATATATGGAATTAGCTCTACGGGCTCAACTCCAAAATTACTATCTAAGGCTTCTAAAGATACTCCACCGAGATAAACTTCGCTTTTGTTCTCTGCAGTAAAATACTTCCAATTTCTTTTAGCTGTAGAAGTATCGGATATAGGATTACCATACTCAGCCTCATTTTCACCGTAAAATACTAATTTTATATCGTGTAATAAAGCCATCTTAGGTGCAAGAGATTTCTGCCCAAAAATAAAAGGTTGAAACGGGTGAAAAAGATTCTCTACCGCGAGTCTTGTTAGCAAACGATGTGTTCGAGGATTTGGTGTACACAAGAAATTATCAAAGCCAGCGTTCAACCATGCCTGAAAATTATGCCATCCCCAAGGTGTATAAATGTGAGGCGCCCAAGTTACTGTAAGTGGGTGCATTCCATATTTATATTTTAGAATATGAGCAGCGTAAAAGCTATCTTTGCCGCCAGATCCAGGAACAAGGCAGTCGTAAGAGCCGTCATTTTTCCGATATTTGTTACATAGATCAATTAGTTCTTGATCACGTTGCTTCCAATTAATAATTTTATTTTTGGATTCTGCAAAAGCGCATGCATCACAAACCTCTTCCTCATTAAAATGTATTGTCTCTTTCTTGGAGTTCTTGGTGTGTTGATATTCAACTGTAGAATTAGGGCGCTGATTTGATATTACACAGCTTCGGCAATACTTTAGTTCTGAAGGAAGACCGTATTTAGCTTCAAGCTTTGTTCGGTTCAAATCAAACTTAGAGTAATCAATAAAGGTCGGTCTACTAATTGCTTTCATCTTTTTGCCACCTTTATAAATTTGATAATAATCGTTTTTAATGCTATCTAATTTTTTTTGAGAGTCTCTTTCTATTCGGTAGATCCAATACCCAACACACGTTCTAAATATCGTTTATTATGCAAAATCTGGTTGTTGTCGGGAGAATATTTCCTAGCAATCTCATTATGCTCATAGGCCAGCTCATGTTTACCTAAGTGATCATAGCAAACACACAACTGAATATGCGGTAACCACATCAACCTGCTGCTAACATGCTTTTCTAGTTGTGTTGCTAATTTATACCAAAAAATTCCCTGCTCATATTCCTTTTTATTCTGGAAGTACAAACCTAAGTGACAACAAAACTCAGTACTGGGGGCGGCATATTCAAAGGATTTTAAGATATATTTAAGCTGTTTTTCCTCTTCTCCTGAATCCTGAAAATATTCAACAAGTTTTTTACAAGTAGAAAGTTTGTCTTCAACCTTACCCTGTCCTGTCTCCAAAAATTCCTGATACGCTTCGATCGCCCGATGATTGCTTTCAATCAACAATTCCCTTAGTTCAACTCCGGACAGGCAGTCATGGACGCCTAATTCATCTTCCACAAACTTCTTTTGCTCTTCACTAATGACTTGTGTGGGACCTTGGAACAAATTTGTTGCAAAAGCACCGATTTGATAGTCTGTATAACTATATTTAGAGGGCATAAGTGGCTCTCCACTATTCTCCAGATTGGGTGACTCCCCAAAAATAAAAAAGGGAATACCCATTTCTACAGCATAAAAAGTATATGAGCCTACTTGATTAGACGTTGCAAATTTGTGACTTCTAAGAATTTCGTAAAATTTTTCTACATATTCAAATCCTAGCACCCAGTTTTGCCCGGCGGTTACAACATTGAACCCGTGTTTTTTGTAAATTACGTCCTTCTTTCTTTCTAAATCATGAAGATGTAAACATATCGTTATCGGATGAAACTCGATGGGAAGACTTTTCAGTTGTTCACAATACCCATCAATATCGAATACTGCGTCAATTGTTGGCTGAGAATGTGCAGGAAAGGCTATTGTACCGTTAGCAGCTATATCCTTCTCAATTTGCCTTGATTTTCGATAGTGTACAAAAGGTGCACCAACAATAGCTGCAGGAATACTACTTCCTTCATTCCATATTTTTAGACGTGTTTTATTCCAAACTAACATCAGCGGTTTATCAGTTTGAGCATCATATGGGTCAGGCTTTGGGATAGGGTCCCATCCGTGTTGAAATCGACAAAAAATCGGTAGCGTCGATGGGCAGCTAGCATATTCTCTGATAATTGCATGAAGTCCGTAGATTGAATACCAATCCATAATTCAGCCTCCAATTATATTCTCCTTAATTAGGGCATCATTAATTGATTTCACTGTCTACAAAAATTGATTGCAAAACCATTGGTGAAGCACGTTTTCCAAAATATTGTTATGATGACTGAGGGCCCTCGTGGCCTAGCATTAGTGAGACTACTCTATGGTATGCATTCATCTCCTCGCGTGTGCGCTTATGCTTATTATGTTACATAGTCCATTACTCCAGCCACATACAGCCATCCTTCATCGGTTGAGACATAGGTAATATCAGTTACCAGCTTATATTATATCCCAGCTTACTGGTGTCCCTTTAGAAATAACTTGATTAACCCGCTTACCAATTAAAATATCTAAATACTTTGGAGGGAGTCCAAAACCTGGTCTTATCGACTTTAAATTGTCATGAGTCAATATATCCCCGGCCTGCATATCCGCCACAATATACAAAGATCGCCTATACTTAAATGACGCCATCTCTTTTTCTGTTGCTCCGTACGCCACCGTACCTAGGGCCTGCCAGGCACATTCAGTTTCATTAACCAGTTGTCGCATTTCGAATGGTTCCATAGAGAAAGCGGAATCCACCCCTCCATCGGACCTAGATAAGGTGAAATGTTTCTCAATTATCGTTGCACCCAGAGCGACACTCGCTACCGCGACTCCGAGTCCCATCGTATGGTCCGATAACCCTACCTCACACTCAAACAGCTCCCGCATGTGGGGTATCGTTAAAATATTAGTGTTATCTGAAGTGGCAGGATAGGTACTTGTGCACTTTAATAAAATGACATTCAAACACCCACTCTCCTTCGCCACTCTAACCGTTTCATCCAGCTCGGCCACTGTTGCCATGCCTGTCGAAATAATCATAGGTTTCCCTGTAGACGCCACCTTGCGGATCAGGGGGAGATCCGTGTTCTCAAAGGATGCGACCTTATAACAAGGTACGCCCAGCGATTCTAGAAATTCAACAGCCGTCTCATCAAATGGGGTGCTAAAACCAATGAGTCCTAGCTCTTTACACCGATCAAAAATTGGTTTATGCCATTCCCAGGGAGTATAAGCCTGTTGATAAAGTTTGTAGAGAGAGTTGCCCCGCCAAAGGTTTTCTGGATTATCGATATGGAACGCACCCTCATCTATATCCAATGTCATAGTGTCTGCTGTATATGTTTGTAATTTTAAGGCATGTGCACCAGCTTTAGCTGCAGCGTCCACAATTGCCAAAGCCCTCTCCAGCGACTGATTATGGTTACCCGACATCTCTGCTATAATAAACGGCTTGTATTCTTTGCCAATTTTCGTTCCAGCAATCTTTAAAGTTAACATCAGGACACCTCTTTAGTTAATATTTCTCCCTAGCATAAAAGCCTCTGCTGCCTCAGTCCCGATGCAAGATCCCCTCCACTTCGCTAAGTAGCCCACTGCATCGAGTGATCTAGGGAAAGGCCAGCTCCGCATCTCATGCTCATATTTCTTTAAAGCTTCAATCTTTTTATCAAGATTGTCTGTAATATTGACAAACCAATTCGGAGTAAATTGCAAACTGGAACTAGAGGCTTGCCACTCCGTACTCGAAGGGATTTCAAAGAAGAGAATCGTTTTGATAGATGATCCCGGAACAGGCCTGGCTGCGGTTATTACTGCTTGATTCGTGATTCGATGATCGATATTCAGGTCACCATAGTGATGAGTATAGAGAATATTTGGCTGATGAAGTTTTATGAAGTCTTCAACTACTTTTACAACGTCTAACAAATCGACTGAATCCATCCGGTTATCTGGGAAGTCTTTTAGTGTCACAGTGGCAACTCCTAAAACTTTAGCCGCTTCTTGAGCAGCTATAGATAGATAATTAAGCACCTCAGAGTTTTTATTTCGATCTCTCTGCACATCTCTACTCGTTTGGCCTTCAGCAAGAATAAGGATATGAACCTCGTCACCATTCTCGACGTGTTTAGCGATAGTTGCTCCACAACCTAATACTTCGTCGTCCGGATGCGCCACTACAACTATAACCTTGTTGTTCATTTATTTATCCTCTTTTATGGTTATTATCACATCCGCGTGAATACAATCTTGTTTCAAGGATGCTCTTCGAAATTCCATTCGCAGGTGCTTTGTCTCAAAGAATGCGTAGGGATATCCTTCTGCATCAAGCATTCGTATATAATCACAGACTTTCTCTAAGCTTTCGAGCTCGTCAATATTACTTTCTTCTGGATGGCGTCTCTTAAAATGAACGACTTCACCTTCTTGTCCTCTAGGAAGCGGTGAATTTTCTATAATAAAAAAGATCATTTCTTTAATAATTTTGGCTGCTCTGAGATATATTTCCTCCGCAGATCCGTATAAGGAAAGATTTCGCTTGACATAGATTGGTCCGGTATCTATGCCTTCACTACATCGAAGAGCCGAAACTTTAGTCTCATAGATCCCCCTCGATATCAAGTTTTGCAGTGGGCTTCCCCCTCTACCAAATGGCAAATCTGTCATATGAAATATGATGCATTCATAGGCTTCATACACGTCTTTAGGAACTATATAAGACCAATGTGGAAGAAACACGTAAGTCGGATTAAGTTCTCTTAACACGTTCAAATTTAAGTTCTCTTGCTTATCGATCAAATGACATTCGTCACCCGTGAGCTGAGCTATCTGATGAGTAATCTGCTCATATCCAGGTCGGCTTGCAGCTATGACATAAGGCATAATAACATTCCCACTTTCGAATTCAGTTACTACTGCATTCTATGTGAATCTTATTGTAATCGATCTTAGTTCTGCGCTCCAGCCACTCATCTCTTAAAATCCCCATGACCACAACATCGTGATATGTGTTTCCTTTTTTTATATGCTCTCTCAATACTCCTTCAATTTGGGAGCCGCACTTTGCTTTGAGTTTAACGACTCTTTCGTTAAAGGCCAGAACCTCGCTCGTTAGCTTATTTAATCCCAATTCATTGAAAACAAAATCAAAGATATTGTACTCTAAAAGTTTTCCATAACCACGACCTCTTATTGAGGGATCAATATAGTATCCCCACGAACACCGACTGTTTTGAAAATCGATAGTTGTTAGGTAGACGCTCCCGATCTTCGTATTTTCAAGTTTAACGATCCAGTATCTACAGGTTGGATCATGACTAATGGCATCAAACCATTTGTTTTGCATTTCCATAGTTAACTGAGGTTCGGTGAACATATAGTTTGTTACCTCAGGTAGCATTCGCCAGTGCATCAGTGTTTCTAGATCTGATTCTTCAATTTCAACCAGTTTGAGCATCTGTACCTACCTCCTTTATCGCAATCGATAATTATGCTCAACAATTAAATTCACGATGCTTTAGTTCACTCTTCTCTGAGATATGGCCTCGACCAACTGCTCTATGCCTGAGGAACCTCTAACTCCCACTAAATCAAGAGCCTTCTTTTGCATGCCTTCTAATTTATTGGGTTCCATTAAAAATCTCTCTGCAACTTTAACTAACGCGTTGACATTGACCTTCTCGTACCAGCCAAGATTCCAGATTGCGCCCAGTTCAGACACTGCCTGAGTTGTTTCCATTTGGTTTTCCGCTGTTACCGTCACGACGGAAGGTAGACCCAGAAAACATCTCTCCCAAGTGGTAGCGCCCCCCGCTCCAAAGGCTAGGTCTGCTTTGTTCATAAGTTCAGCGATATTTGAAACTTGACAATGATAAGATAGGTTCCGCCTTGAAGTGCAAATGTCCTTAATTCTATCTTTGTTTGGATTAGACTGACCGGTTACCACATGAATTTCTATCGTTGAGCCTAGGTAATCCATTAATCCGGTTAGACACTTTTCAGTCTCATTCGTCGCGTCCGCTCCCCCATAAAACACCAAGATGTTGTAAACCTCGCCCGTCCTGATTTTCATGTCTTCCCGAGCTTTGTAAAATTCGTTTCTTAATAAAAGGTATTGGGGCCCAAGAAATAAAGAGCAGTCCTTAGGAACCAATCCGTGATAACGATCCGCCGCATTGTGATAGTAATTCTGATCCAATAGGACATCACAGTCATGACGCCGATTGGCCAAATCATCAATCACCAGGGTATGGCCTACTCCCCCCCTCAAAAGCGATTGCCAATGATGATCAATACCATAATGATCGACGATTAACCAGTCAATCCTTCTCCCATACTTCTTTAGAACTCCCATCGTCTGCTCTGCATCTGCTTCTGACCTGGTTTTCGACCATACTTGCTCTGGTCTTCTCAAGGCTAAGTCACAGGCTTCATCCAAGGGAAGAAGATGCACCTCAAAACCCTGACTTCTAATATATTCAGACAGGTTGCCAGGGAGATCCCTGCATACGAAAACTACTTCTCCACCCCGTACTAATAGTCGTTCTGCGAACGTCAGACAGCGCATGATATGGCCGCTACCAATCGATTGTGAAGCATCTGCACGAATAAGTATTAACAATTTCATCAGCTCTTTTTCTCATGAGATGATCGATTTAGCGTACCTTCTTCTGTTCGATGTGAGAATTGATCTCTAACCAGTTTGGATTAGCGCTCATTAGAGCCAAGACATCTTCCAATTCGAATAAGGGATTGATCGGATAGAGTGTTGCAATAATTCGCTCTATCAGTTCAAAATCCTCTGGAGTGTCCACCGTCCACCGTTGTTGGCTTTCATCACGCTGAAAGGCAACGTTCAATAGGCTAAATCTCTGGCAATCTTCATAAATAAACGGGGTGACGTGTTCACGGCATGACTTCTCAATCGCTTCCCGATACACCGTTTCTAGGAGACCGAACGGGAAGACCTCGGTTTCCATCCCCCTGGGAAACGTTCTGGTCAAGCAATTCGAAACATAGTCACTGTTGACCGTTTTATCTAGAAATGCACTAATAACGCGGTCAATCACCACCGGATCTATGAGTGGGCAATCTGAAGTGATACGAACAACGACATCTAAATCATTTTCCTGAGCCGCATAGAAATACCGTGATAGTACATCCTCTTCTGGTCCTCGAAAGACCTTAATTCCCAACCGTTCAGCTAAATCGACAATCGGCTGATCCGTGTCCTTGGTCGTTGTTGCGATAATAAGTTCATCCGCGCGACGAACCCGCTGAAGCCGTTCTATCTGATATTCTAAAAGTGGCTTACCCAGCACAGGCCTAAGCACTTTTCCTGGTAACCGTGTTGACGTCATCCGAGCCTGGACGATAATTCCAACCTTCATCTTAGAACTCATATTCAAAACTCCCCAAAAACAACATGTTTTAATTAAAATCAGAATGAACCAAAAAGCATATAAGTCACTTTTTCTCAAATAGAAACCAAGTTAGATCATCTTGAGGAAATGAAGGATCTCTATGATAGGCAAACCCGTATTTTATTAAACTTAAATCCTTGAATTTTTCGAGCATTTCCCCAGCATAATCCCTTTTAAAAAGTTTCCCCTCATGTCCTCGATACGAAATTTCTACAGGAACTGGATTATAATATTCTGCAATACAGATATAACGATTGCTTGTTTGATAAAGTTTATCGTATACATCTTGAAGACAGTTTGGGTCTAAATGAATTAACACACCTTTAATCAATACAAAATCCCGTTTATATTCAGGTATGAAATCGAGTATTGATTTATGATAGATCGTTATTTTCTCACTTAGTTGCTGCAACTCTAAGACTGCCTTTTGATTAATTTCAATAGCAGAGATTTCAGTATTAGGAAGAAGACTTTTTACGGCTATCAAATTTAAGCCGATATTAGCTCCAAACTCGATCACTGACTCAACATTTTTAATGCCATCCAGTATTTTAGAAAACATGGCAATATTACTGGCGATTATTGCTTCGTTGTCGTTTCTCTTAATATACTCGTCACCAAATTGACCAGCCCAAAATCTTTCCTGCTCAGTTTTGTATTTTTTCATAAATCCTCCATAAATATCTTTATAAAATAGATACAATCTATGATATTCCAGTAACTGGCTTTTTGCTTATTGAGTCTTATTTTCAGTTTATCCCTTTAATCACAAACCTTATTCTATAAACTTGGTAGCAACAATAGCACTTTCCGCCATCAAACATGGTATGCCATCGATTATCGGATAGGCTAAAAGGCTTTCCTCCGAAAAGTAAGCGTTATTCCTATGGATAAGATCTGTCTTTGTCAAAGGACAACATAGAGGATTTAAGGACTCTGAATTAAACTCTTTTTTAATAATAGTTAACCCTGTCGGATTTAACGGATTGGACGATATTTCAAATAATCTATGTTCGATAACATTGAAACCAAGTTCTACTGCCGTGGAAAATAGTTTTGTCACATACCCGTGACTTAACATTCTTTCTTTAGCCTGGATAGAAGCAAATTCATAGGAAGGTTCCAGCATAACTAAATACTTATTAGTTATGCGATATAACTCAATTAATGCCTCCTTTTCTTTTCCTCCGTTAGGTTCAATCGAATGGGAAGTGTAAACTATATCAATCGAATTATCCTTTAGTGGAGTAGCAAATAAGTTTCCTGTAAATAATTCAACATTTCTAATTCCTAGTTCTTCGAGAAATTTATTAGCATATTTTATTCTGGACCAAGAAAGATCAAATCCATAGGCTTTATCAGGCTTGTTATTTAAACATTGAAGCAATGGCCCTAATGTGGTTCCTTCTCCAACCCCTACTTCCAATAAAGTTTTATAATGACCAAAATCATTGATAACATTTGCTAGATATGAGCAATATTTGTCTTTTAATGATGGATCTTTTTTGTATTCTTGGTAATACGTCCCTGCCTGAAAATCATAACTTATCATTATGTCTTCAATCGAATTAGTGTTGCTCCTATCAGTGGTTGTTACAAAAAAGCAGGAACAGGCAAAAACAAACCCTGCAAGCGAACAAGCGTGTCACTCGTTTAGAAGTTTATACTCCTCCTAAAGCTCCCGAAAGACTTCTCGATACTGAAAAAGGATACGTCGCGAAAAAACACCCTAAAAAAGGATATAGTACTTCCTTGGTTCCATCTGGGGTTGGATTCCAAGACTTGCTTTTAGGATGCTCTGGTGCTTAAGCTGTGCGAAGAAGAACGAATTTTCGGTCATAAATAGCTTCTTCAGCAAGGCGTCGCAACTCTTGACTTCGTCCTTTAGGAACTAAGTATTCCTGGGCGTGGTGGATCATCCCCATAATTAAGCGGCTTAAATCAACGAGGCGAAGGTAGATCTCAACCCGTTTTTGCCCACGTAT
>NZ_JUEE01000038.1:0-13528 GCF_000802135.1 Desulfosporosinus sp. BICA1-9 | reverse complement strand
GTAAGGGCAGCCAACAATAAAGTAAGTACTCTTTTTTTCATGTCTTTTTCCTCCTTAAATTTTCTCTATAATTAACCTCTGGTTCCGCGCTGAAAGGGCTTACCCAGTGCTGCTGGGGACCAGACGCGTCCATAGGAAATTGCTAAAGCAATAATTGTGACCATGTACGGTAAAATGACGGCCAATTCGTAAGGGAAATTGATCCCCAGCACTTGAACCATGCTCTGAAAGGAATCCGCCAAACTAAATAAGAGAGAGCCAAGCAGAATACCCCAGGGACTCCAGCGTCCGAAGTAAACTAGGGCAATGGCGATAAAACCTCTGCCTGCTGTGATATTGTCAGCATACATATTAGCCTGTCCTATTGTTAAGAAAGCCCCAGCCAGAGCGGCCAGCATACCGCCCACAATCAAACATTGATATCTAATAAGTACGACACTAACCCCCAGGGTGTCCGCTGCCTCTGGTTTATTGCCTACAGCCCGCACATTGAGACCCCAACTCGTCTTAAACAGTATAAAACCTGTCACGGGGACTAGAATAAACGCGGTATACACTAACCCGTTATGATCAAATAGTACTGGTCCAAGGAATGGAATTGTACTCAACAGTGGGATTTTTACGGCCTTCAAGCCCTCGACGGAAGTAATGCCTCCCACGTAGAGGCGAAAAAGCAACCCTGACAGACCCCAACCAAACATGTAAAGTCCTATACCACTAATTCCCTGTTCAGCCTTAAATGTCACACTGACTAAGGCCATTAACAAGCCCATTAACGCCCCTACGACCAGGCTGACAGCAATGCCTAGGAGGGGACTTCCCAGCTGAAGCGTCGCATAAAATCCCGCAAAAGCGCCCATCATCATGATTCCTTCCACGCCTAGGTTATAAACCCCCGAGCGTTGGACAAACATTTCCCCTAAGGCAGCTAAAAGGTAAGGCGTGGCCAGACGGATTCCAGCAGCAAGGATAATGATGATTATTTCCGAATTGATGATACCGTCCATTATGACTCGCCCCCTTGCTTGTCCACTTTTTCTCCAAATAACTTAGCCTTTAATTGGGCTAAAGAACCTGAGTTCCTTAGGAAGTAATCGCTAGAAACCACAAATAAGACGACAAGCCCTTGGATCACCATGATCATGGCTGCAGGAATGTTGACAGCCCTTTGCATCATCTCCGCCCCTAAAAGCAACGCACCGAACAGCACCGCGGCCGGTATGGTGCCTAAGGGATGCAAGCGTCCGAAAAGAGCAGCAACGATACCACTGAATCCGTACCCTGCCGATAGACCCTCTAAAGCGCGGTGATGTACTCCCGTCACCTCTACAACACCTGCCAGTCCAGCCATTCCGCCAGCAAGAGCCATGGCTAGTACTAAGTACCATTCCACTTTAATACCGGCGTATCGGGCGGCCTCAGGTCCTGCACCCACTGCTCGCATACGATATCCGATACTGGTTCGCCATAAAAAGATATAGACCAAGACCGCCAACACTAACGCGAAAATTATTCCAGAATGAAGTCGAGTCCCTGGGATCAGCTTGCTAAGCCAGATCTGATCAGGGATTAAGGCTGTTTGCGGTACGCCAGTGCCATAAGAAACCTCTTGAGGATCGATTAACGGTCCACGTATCAGAAACATATATAACTGAAACGCAATCTGATTGAGCATCACTGTACTGAGAATCTCATTAACTGATAGACGCGCTTTCAGCCAGCCAGCAATCCCCCCCCAGATCGCGCCGCACAAACCGCCGACCAGAAATACCAGTGGCATCAGGATGACCGCTGGCAAACCAGGCAAGGAGGTGGCTACGGCAGCCGCCCCAATAGCTCCGGCCAAAATCTGACCCTCCGCGCCAATGTTAATGATCCCGCTGCGGAATGAAATAACGATACCCAACCCCACCAAGAGCAGGGGGGCTGTCCGCACCAAAGTCTCGGTTATCCCGTATTTGTCATTCACCGGGCCTGAAAACATAACAGCATAAGCTTTCATAGGATCCGACTTGGCTAAAAGAAGAAATAATGCACCTACTAGCAATGCTCCCACCAGAGCAGCAAACAATACTAAAACTTGTTTTATGACCCCTCTGAATTTTAAGTTCAATACTCTACAACTCCATCCTGTTGGAAAATTCAATTATATGTATATTTTCAAGTTACGCCGGCCATGGATGGCCGAGTGTCCCTGTAGCCATGACTCGAACAAGGATGTTCGAGATTAGAACACCTCCATGGATGGCAAGGCGCCGTGATGGCGAGAAGGGACGCCCCCCCATACTTATACCCCCTTCTTGCCAAGAAGAAAAGCTTCCTAGAGATAACCATCTCCAGAAAGCTTAATTGCCAATTACTGTACAAGCTATAGTATATTACCTATACCTAAAAAATACAATAAATTCTTAGAGTGGGTTAATTTTTCCATTGTTGCTAAACTTCTGAAATTAAATAGTAAAAATATGGAGCAAAGACCCCCTAAAGATTGTTGTGCCAAATCTTTAAAGAGCGCCTTTGCTCCATATTTATTATTCATAAATTATCACTTTATTAGCCAACCGACAAGGAATTTGTTAAAAGTATACAGTATAAATTGTAGAATTATAAATTAATTTGGTAAAAAATTCTCAACTTCAACAAACTTTAATTTAAATAGCCTCTTCTTTCCTTTTCTCAATCGATTTCTTCTGGATATTTAAGACGTATCCTTTAAGTCGTTCTAATTTCATCTCCCTAGCCCTCTGAACCACAAAAGCAGAGTTGTCCTTCCTCTGATAAGTCATCCTTAATATTCCCCTCATTGATCACCGCATGGCTAAAATCTGGTATCCCACTTCCGAATATTGCTTCGACTGCACTACTGTTGTTTATCATGATATTTGTGATTGCCAAACCAACTTGAGCCGCTAAGTTCAGTCTTTCTATCCACTGAAAGCAATAAAAATGGGTAACTGGATGACGTGATCCATCCTTAGCAGGTGTAGAGAACCATACTGTATAACTGTACCCATCATAAGACTCATCCTTACAACGATTAAACGTGGCATTGTCAGGAATTAAAATCTTATTCCTCCCTAATTTTAGCGAGGCATTCCGCGCATCTAGGATTTTCTGGGCGTCAATATTCTTTTTCAGAAAATTAATAACAGCAACATCTGCAAGGGTGCTGGTATCACCCATTGCCCGACCTTCGGCGATGTCCTTTAGAAGACGCCTCATAATCTTTCCGCTTCGAGTTTTAGGTAATTCAGCCGTCAAAAAAATGTCATCTGGCCGGGCGAGTGCACCGATTTTTAGGACAACATGCGCTTTTAGTTCATTAATTAGCCCATCGTGGATTACTATTCCTTCTTTTAAACTGACAAAGGCAAACACCGCTTGCCCCTTTACTTCGTGAATTCTACCCACGCAGGCTGCTTCAGCAACCGATGGATGATCAACCAAAGCACCTTCTACTTCCGCAGTCCCAATCCGATGTCCCGAGACATTGATGACATCATCCACGCGACCAATCACCCAGAAATAACCATCTTCATCCCATTTCGCTTCATCTCCGGTAAAATACACACCAGTAAACTGGCTCCAATACGTGTCCTCATAGCGTTTGTCATCACCATACACCGTTTTAAGCATCGCAGGCCAAGGCTCGCAAACTACTAAATACCCCCCCTCACCTTTCGGTACTGGATCGCCTACAGAATCCACTACTTCTAAATGGACACCTGGGAACGGGATCGTGCACGATCCTGGCTTTAGAGGGGTAATCCCTGGAACGGGTGTCATCATAATCATACCCGTTTCCGTTTGCCACCAGGTATCTACTATGGGGCAGCGCTCTCCCCCAATATATTTGTAGTACCACATCCAAGCTTCTGGGTTAATCGGTTCTCCGACCGAACCCAAGAGTCGTAAACTTGATAGATCCCTGCCTAAAGGATAACTTTCCCCCCATTTCATAAACGTGCGAATTGCGGTTGGTGCAGTATATAAAATTGTTACCCTATACTTCTCGATGATTTCCCAATACCGATCCTTTTCCGGATAATCCGGTGCTCCTTCATACATAACAACCGTTGCACCATTAGATAATGGTCCATACACCAAATAACTATGTCCTGTTATCCAACCAACATCCGCAGTACACCAATAGACATCTTCTTCTTTGAGGTCAAATACCCATTCATGAGTTGTTGAAACTCCAACCATATAACCACCGACAGTATGAACAACTCCTTTGGGTTTTCCAGTTGTTCCGCTCGTGTAAAGAATGAAAAGCATATCATCCGCTTCCATTGGTTCGGCTGGACAAACGAGCGAGACATTCTTAATGACCTCGTGATACCACATATCCCGTTCTTCTTGCATATTAACAGGCTGACTCGTCCGTTGAACAACGATCACTTTTTCAACACAAGTGACATCGCGAAGTGCTTGATCCACACTTTCTTTCAACGGAATGATATTTCCACGACGATAACTTCCATCGGATGTAACGACAACCTTTGCCTGAGCGTCTAGGACTCTGTCACTCAAAGCTTCCGCACTGAATCCACCAAATACGACAGTATGCGGAGCTCCAAGCCTAGCGCAAGCTAGCATAGCGATCACAGTCTCTGGGATCATGGGCATATAAATTGTCACGCGGTCTCCCTTTTCTACCCCTAAAGACTTGAGAACATTCGCAAACTGGGATACCTCACGATGAAGATCTTGATAGGTTAAGACTCTACGCTCTCCAAGTTCTCCTTCAAATATTAGTGCCGCTTTATTCCGACGCGCCCCCTCTAAATGTCGATCTAAGCAATTATAAGCTGCATTCAATTTTCCGCCAACATACCACTTGGCAAACGGAGGATTCCACTCTAATACAGTGTCCCATGGTTGAAACCAGTCCAACCGTTTCCCCTGTTCGTCCCAAAACTTCGTCCGTTCCTGCCCTAGTTCGTGAATTTTAGGGTTTTGAATTACGGCATTTGAGCTAAACCCTGTAGGAGGGAAAAACAACCGTTTTTCCTCCAGTAACCCTTCACGGTGTTTCTCTTTCATATATCACGCCTCCTATTTATTATTTGTTATATAATACACTATAATTGGCATAATGTTAAGAATTTTTTATTTACAATTTTAAACATTCGGGTGTTAGATTTTCTACCCCTAAAAAAGAAGCAGTCCCTAAGCCAAAACGATCTAAATAAAGACACCCAATGCAGGAGTGGGGAATGGAACAGGGGGCAGGTACACTGTTTCGAAGAAACAAAACAAAGAAACAGAGAAGAAACAGAGAAGAAACAGAGAAGAAACAGAGAAGAAACAACACTCTTGTCCCTCTGTTCCCCAAATTGACTGTACATATTTTGAAATTTTCTCTAATCTTCTTGCGTAACTTGTTTGACTTGGGTAGGAAAATAATGCTTTTCTGTCGAAAATAATAAAGCTTGTTATAAATGGTGCATTTTTTAACACGAGGGAGAGACTTTTATGAATTCCGTTCCAAACTTTAAGCCACATAAACCTAACAACAATGCTCTGCTCGTAAACCGCTTTAAACCTTTAGGATTTTACCTTTTCCTCTTTGCTATGCTTTCATTCCAAGTCGTATTGATCATACTCACTTTATTTGGTTATCTAGTAATTCCCCCCCATCTATCCTCGAAACTTGATAACTTCATAAGCCTAGTACATAACAACCAGTACGATAACGCCCGAACTGAGTTAAATGAGATCAATACCCTAGTTCGTGGAAGACTAAAAGATTCCACCGCAATTCAGATTAACGAAATTTTAGCCAATAAATTTGCCAGTATCACCGATCAAATCTTACTGGAGAAATCAGGTTTCCAAACCTCTGAACTTAATCATGGGATTACTCTATTCCAAAAAGAGTTGCTTCCCATTATTGATTCTCAGTTAAAGGAGGTTACAAAGGTTTATATTGATACTGGGGCAGATTACGATAAAATTACTTATTACCTGCAAAACATAAAGAAACTTGGCTTTGAAAATTCGGTCAGATCCTATCAAATCGAACTTGAAGCTTATTATCAATCCCGTCAAGATTTAACCACTGCTAATCAATACTTCGCCACTAACGATTACCTTAAGTCCATACCGTTGTACCAAAACGTAATTCCAGAGGATGAAAAGGACTTTCAAGTTGCTCAGGAAAAAATCAAAGAAGGTTTAGCTATTGTATACTCAGAGTACCTAGCTATTGCCGCTGCTCTTGCCAACGAGCAACAATACAAAGAAGCTTACGATACCCTTCAGACGATCTCCGAGTACTATCCGAATGATAGTGAGATATTGACCAAGCTAACCGATTACAAAAAAGCCCACGCAATGGTTGTATATCAAGGACCAATAGAACACATATTTTTTCACCCCTTACTAGCTTATCCTGAGCTGGCTTTTGATAATGACCAGCAATCTAAAGGTTTTAATGACTGGTTTATAACTGTCAAAGAATTTAAAAAAATCCTAGATTCTTTATATAAAAACAACTATATCCTGATTGATATTCATGCAATTTTAAACCCCTCGAAAGATGGGAAGCCTCTGACTGTTAGAAAAGATTTATTACTACCAGCCGGTAAGAAGCCTTTGATTATTTCAATTGATGACCTAAATTACTACGAATATATGATTCCGAATGGCACAGTGCATAAGTTAATCCTTGATGAACACGGAAATATTGCCACCTTTTCCTTGTCTCCACAGGGAGTACCTACTACTTCTCGAGATAATGAAATCATCCCTATCCTCGATCAATTTGTACAGGAACACGAAGACTTTTCTTTAAATGGAGCCAAAGGTATCCTTGCTCTCACTGGGTATGAAGGGGTTTTAGGGTACCGAACAAATCAGTTAGACTCCCCCAACTTCGACTTTGAAAAAAATCAAGCACTCATCATCATAAAACGCTTGAAAGAAACTGGCTGGTCCTTTGCTTCCCATGGGTACGGTCACCTTGATGCCAGAAAAATCCCCCTAACTGTATTGACAAAAGATACCCAGCGCTGGCAAACGGAGGTAGCCCCTTTTACGGGCCTTACGGATGTATATATTTATCCCTTTGGAAGTTCAGTCCTACCCGGTGACCCTAAGTTTCAATATCTACTCGATAACGGTTTCAAAGTGTTGTGTGCTGTCGGTCCAAACCCATACTTAAAAAGCGGAAATGATTACCTAATGATGGATAGAAGACATATTGACGGCATGGCTTTACAATCACAAGCCGCTTTACTTAAAGGTTTTTTTGAAAGTTCGGAAATTATTGATGAGGGTAGACCCGCATTTACTCCCTAAACGCCCCGAAACAGAGGGACAGGTGTGTTGTTTCGAATTAATTATCCGAAACAACACACCTGACCCCTTGTTTTTCCTCAGAAATGACCACCTCATTTATTGGTACAGGTGCTTTTTGGAAGTTGAACAATCAACTTTATTTTGGTAGAGTAAATTATTAATTAGACGTTAAGATTAAGTTGAAAGGTTCTGTTATTAATGTTAGATATTGCAATAATAGGTGGCTTAGTGTTGGATGGAACGGGTAATACGCCCAAGCATAATGACGTTGGGATTAAGGATGGCATGATTGTAGAGGTGGCTAAAGATCTGTCAACAGACGCTAACCTCGTCATCGATGCCACCCACAAAATGGTTGCTCCGGGGTTCATCGATGTGCATAGTCATTGTGACTTAGTACCGTTTATGTCTGGTCCAATCCGTGAAAGTAGAATAAGACAAGGGGTTACAACTGAACTGATTGGGCAATGTGGTCTCGGATCAGCTCCGCATACGGAAACGATGCAAGATTGGCGCAATTATTTAGCCCCAATCTTAGGAAATCTGCCCCAAACTTGGGATTGGCCCAATTTTTCATCCTTTTTATCTGATTTAAACAAAGCAAAAAAGTCCAACAACATAGTACCTTTGATCGGGCATGGAGCTATTAGAGCCCAAGTTTTAGGCTTAAAAAATGTCACACCTTCAGCAAAGGATTTGGAGAGGATGAGCATGATCGTGGAAGAAGCCATGTCACAGGGAGCTTTAGGTATTTCCTATGGTTTGGCTTATTTACCAGGAATGTTTGCCCCTAAACAAGAACTCGTCGCACTAAGTTCGGTGGTGGCAGCTCATAATGGCATCATGATGATTCATATTCGCAGCCACTCTCGCCAAGTCCGTGAGGGAATGACCGAGGCCCTAGCTGTAGCCAAAGAATCCGGGGTTAAGTTGCAGATATCCCATATGCGCTCCTACGCTAATCCAAAGTTCGGTATTACTGGTCAGGAATTGATAGAAATGGTGGAACAAGCTAGGATGGATGGCGTCGATGTCACCTTTGATCAGCACCCTTATCGGGCCGGCAGTACACTTTTGTCTCAAATTCTACCCCCTTGGGCCAAGGAAGGTGGTAGTCCTGAAATTATTCGCAGACTAAAGGACCCTCAACAGCGAGCTAGGCTAAAGGCAGAATTGAATGATAATGGACCAGATTATCCGGGTTGGGATAACTTTGTTGGAATGGTAGGATGGTCAAATATTATGATTAGTTCGACCTTTAACCAGCGAAACAAATGGGCTGAAGGTCAAACAGCGACTGAGTTAGTCCGAAAAACAGGCTTAGAACCAACCAAACTCGTTCATGAAATAATTGATCAGATCGCTGAACTTTTGATTAGCGAGGATTGTCGGTGTTCTATGGTATTGCACAATCTTTTTGCCGAGGAAGATATTGTTGCTTTGCTGAAACACCCGTTGTGTCAAATAGGTTCGGATGGAATTCCTACGGGCAAACCTCATCCCCGTTTATATGGCACATACCCTAAGTTCTTGGGAGAATATGTCCGAGATAAAAAGCTCATGACTTGGGCAGAAGGTATCAAGCGAATCACAGGAGACCCAGCCCTCAGGTTAAATCTACCTAATAAGGGATTTGTTAAAACGGGTTATGATGCTGACCTAGTCATCTTTGAACCAGAAAAAATCAATGCTATTGAGAATTTCAACGAGCCCTCCGAATTTCCCATAGGGCTTAATTTCACACTAGTTCATGGACAGATTGTTGTGTCAAATGGAGAGATTTTAACTACGGAAGCTGGAAAGCTTATCCCTAAACACGATTAACATTAAAAGTCAACAGTTAGGTGCCGGGGAACAAGCGATAAGCTGGTCTTAGGACACCCTGGAAAGCTATCTGAATGACCTTTATATGGCGCAGGAAAACAAAAGAAACTTGTTAACAGAAAAATATGCTCGGATGATGAAATATACTCTCCATTGGAGTATGCTGATATTGAACACAGACTTCCATCTTTAGATCAGGAAATTCTTCTGTTGATAGACAAGATTGTTAAAATTGTAATGAGATGGGAAGAGGAACTTTCATTTAGGTTCCCAAATATTCTTAAAAAGGGTAGGCCGATTTATTGTACGGAAGATTCTATGTTTGTAACGTCTGTTGATTAAGCTTCCTCAATATAACGTGCAATGAACGTACCAACGACTAAGGCCCATACCGGAGCACCTATATTAAAAATCGTGATACTCGATACGGCGATGACAAAGGTAAAGGCCGCACTCATTTTCATCGTCGGCTTCGAGAAGCCAACAGACAAGCTATTTCCGAACACTCCCAGCAGGGCAAAGCCAACAAGTATTGAAATAAACGCCTTTGGTAAAGCCTGAAACAAGGGAACCAGCTTCCAGGCAAATAAGCCGAACACAAGAATGATGCAGCCCGAGACCACTGCTCCCATATATCGTTTTTCTTTCGGCCCAGCCTCTTGATCTGAACAAATAGCTGACATCATTCCTGCCACGTTGGCAGACTGCCCTCCGAAAAAACTCGTAATGATCGTAAAAACTCCACTTAAGGCTATGATTCGATTCACTGGGGGCCGATAACCATTTTGCTCCAAAGCGCCTATTCCGACGGCAGCATCATTACTTAAAATAAGAAGGGCGAGAGGAATCGAAACGGAAATAAAGCTCATGAGATTAAATTCTGGAAGTTGAAGAGTCGGAATTACAAAGGACGTTATTAATCCACTGCTATTCAAGGGCTGTGTTAAAAGTAAGAGAATTAAACCCATCGCTATAGCCGCTACCATGGGGGGAATCCGTGTTCGAAATTTGGTAAACATAAAATATGTAAGGAGGGAGATTCCACCGAGCAGCGGGAGTTGGTGTATCGCCCCCACATAATTAACCATATACTTCGTGATCATTCCTGCTAACATTACAGCAATGATTTGTTTGGGTACATATTCAAGCAGCTTTGAAAAAACGCCCAGATAGCCAATCAAGAGCATCGATAGGCCGGCAAAAAGGTAGGAACCGATGAGCTGGTGATAGGTAAATTGAGCCGTAACTGTGGTTAGAAAGGCTATACCCGTAATTGAGTGGGCCCCCACAATCGGCATACGATAGTACAGTGGCACTAGAATGCTAAAAATCCCACCGAACACATAGACTGCGAACATCCAGAGAATCGTCTGTGTCGTAGTAAAGTTACCATTTGAAGCAGCCTCTATTACCATGGCAGGTGGACCCGTTATCGCCAAGAGTCCTGAGGCAATTCCTGCCGCAATATTTCTATAATCTAAGTCTCTTAATATACTCATGCATTTAATCTCCCGCTGGACACTTGATGGACATCATCCAGTTCTTCCTCCGGCACATCAAACTTCTCGCCCAAGTCTTGTCTCAGACGAGCTACAATCTCATACACTCCACGGCCCCAATAATCTTCAGTTGAAAGCAGCTCTGCTCCTGAGCTTGTGATTTTAAGGATATATTTCTGAGCAGCTTTGGGGAGATCTTCAATAATCACTGCTTGATAGCCGAGTCGAGCTAATTTTATGCCAACCACTCCGCCCCCATTGCTTTCTTTAATGCCACCGGTTAACGGACTTTTGCCTCCAATGGAAATTCGCCCAGAGCTAAAGGCCTTACTGCCACCGAGAAGCCCTGGGGCAAAAATTAATGCGTTATGCCGTCCTAAAGGTTCACAGATTGACTTCACTTCTGCCAACATATATTTAGCAATAAACGCGCGACCGCCGAGAAGGCGATAGTCTTCTTTGGGCACTTCTGTCACGAGGCTCAAATTTGACATATTCACCCGTAATATCTTGCTCATCGACATTCCATCTCCCTTGTCCTTATAGCTCAAGTTATGAATAGTGCGATAATCTCACGTCTTTGGAGGATTGCTGTATATCATATATCAACCATTATAAATTAATTAGCCAATTACAACAACAAAGGTAATAATTTTAACGAAAACATGTCTAGAATAAAGACACGGGTATAGAGAGAACGATCTTCTACACCCGTGTTAAAAGATTTTAAATTAGTAAGTAAGTCTGTCCGTGCCACAATAAAGAAGGATCTATTGTCGTTCCGCGTAAGGTCCTGCTTCCTTCGCGTATGGAGGAGTTCCGAATGTATAAAATGATGTCCCCGAGCAGGATGGTGATCGATTAAGGTCATAGCAAAAACCTTCAACGACCAAAGGATCTAAATGGTAAATTTGCTAAAGATGATGTTTGTTTGAAGAAAAGGCGATGCAACTATACAGTCTTTTTGCTAGGGAATGTATAACCTTCTTACACTTTTGGTGTTCCTGCCATGATTTCGATTCATCCATGACAAGGCCTCCCTTCTATGAAAGCTGGTGCCAAACCTTGGGGAAGGCGACCGGTCGAATCCGTACCATTCATGGCGTATTCGATACTAGGCAGTGTCCTGTGTCTTCGCCTTAGTTGCATGCGTTGTCTCGACAGAACTTTATTACAAGTGTTTTGATTAATTCTTGATTAATTCCTTCTTTCTCTTTAACACAGGTAATAATACAGCTACCAAAAGACTAATCAAAGCTAATATCATAAATACTGCACTAACCGGACGGGTAAATAAGACAGTCCAATCATTATGGAAGCTGATCATCGTCGTCAAAAAGGAACTCTCCGCCAACGGACCAAGGATTGCCCCGAGTACCAATGGGGTAGTCGGATAATTATATCGTGTCAATACATAACCCACTAATCCAAAAACAAATAAAATCCATACGTCCTGAATATTTGACCGGAGCGCATAAGCTCCCAACATACAAAGTACCAAAATGAAGGAAGACGTGACTGCTTCCGGTGCCTTTAGTATTGTCATTAGTGGCCTCACTGACAAGAAGCCGAGTATAATCATCAATGCTAAGCAAAGAAACAACGACCCGTATATTGCGTAGATTAGTGGACCATTATTCATGAAAATTCCTGGTCCGGGTTGAATCCCGTGTAATAAGAATGCCCCCATTAGAATTGCCGTTGCGCCACTTCCCGGTATTCCTAAGGTAAGTAAGGGAATCAAAGCGCCTCCGACAGATGACGTAGCTGCTGCTTGGCTGGCCATAATCCCTTCAGGGGCCCCTTCACCTAATTGTTTCCGGTTCTTCCCAACCTGTTTTTCTACACCGTATCCTAGAAATGCAGCGATTGTCGCTCCAGCTCCGGGCACAAAACCAATAAAGGTTCCGAGAATACTGCTCCTGAAATAAGTAGGGAATAAGTTACTAAACTCCTTAAACGAAGGCAATGTTGTTTTCACTTTACTGACCAGCTTTAAACTTGGTGCCGCAAAGCCCTGTTCCATCCTGGCAAGGATTTCTGCTACGGCATAAACCCCGATTAAGACGTTTAGATAATCGACCCCACCACGGAGCAAATCAGTATTAAACGTAAATCTATCCACCCCGAACATGGCATCTACTCCTATAGTAGAGATCAAAAGTCCCAAGGCCAAGGATACAATGCTATGGCGTAGTGAAGCATCCCCTAAAAACAAAACACTTGTCAGTCCTAAAAAGACAATCGCAAAATACTCAGGACTTGAAAATTTGAGAGCTACCACAGCCAAGGGAGCTGAAACTAAAACCAAGAGGATTACTGCAAACAATCCACCTGAGATCGTAGACACGAGAGTCCAACCCAAGGCTTTTGCTCCCAGTCCTAGACGAGCCATTGGATAACCATCCCAAAGCAACGGTACATGGATCGGATCACCAGGAATCTTAAATAATATCGCTGGAAATGCCCCTCCATAGGTACCTGCGAGATAGATGGCCGTTAATAATATAATGGCATTTGTGGCATCCATTACATAGGTAAAGGGCAACACAAGGATTATACCGGTTATAAGTGTTAGACCAGGAACTGCAGCACAGATCATCCCAACAAGCGCCCCGACCAATATCATCAGTAACGTAACCAGATTCAAATCCGCAATTATTCCCTGACCCAAGCTGGATAGAATTTGGATAAAGGTGTTCATTGATTCGCTCCTTTCTGAATTGTAGTAAATCTCTACAATAACGCAAATTAACTAACTCCTAACAATTTATAGAGTAAAAATGTAAATTCACCAAAGAACCCAATTCCTGTGGGTAAGGAGATATAGACAATCTTACTAAAAACTATTAGGAGGATAAAGGAGCCAATAAAACTGCTGCTTACAATCACCTTTT
>NZ_JUEE01000037.1:0-9784 GCF_000802135.1 Desulfosporosinus sp. BICA1-9 | reverse complement strand
CATTGATTTTGGGATCAAAGTCCTTGCATCCTGCTCTAATGGTATGGTGTTCAAAAACATTAACAAATCTCAAAGTGTCAAGAAGCCAGAGAAACGGCTTCGTAGGTTGCAACGTAAAGTTTCTCGAAAATATCAAAAAAACAAGAAGGGAGTCCGTTTCGTCAAAACCTGCAACATTATAAAAGTTGAGAAGCAAATCCGTATGCTACATCGAAAGTTAACTGGAATCAGAAGTAATCATATTCACCAAGCCACCAATGTAATTGTGAAAACCAAGCCTTGCAAAGTGGTTGTGGAAACTCTAAACATCAAGGGTATGATGAAAAATCGGCATCTATCGAAAGCAATTGCTCAACAAAAACTGTATGACTTTAAGTTGAAGCTCCAATACAAGTGTGAGAAACATGGTATCGAACTTGTTGAGGCTGAAAAATGGTTTCCTTCGAGTAAGATTTGTTCGAGTTGTGGAGCTATCAAGAAAGACTTGAAGTTGTCGGATAGAGTATACAGTTGTGCATGTGGTTTGGTAATAGATCGAGATTTCAATGCTTCCATTAATCTTTCGAGATACCAATTAGTAGTCTAGTCACCTAAAAGACACTACTAATGTGTACGATTCGTTGCATCGGAATTTAAGCCCTTGGAGTGTTATATCAAACGAAAGTAGCCTTCGGGCAAAATCGGACACGATGAATAGGGAAGCAAACAGAACTTTAATAGACTTTTATAAAGTTTTGGCAACGGGTAAAGAGTTTGGGTCATGTAATTAATGCTAAGGAAGAGATATTCCATGCCCTTGCGGAACGTCTAAGTAAGGCTCCAGAAGGTGCACCGATCAATGAAGATCTCATGGCAATTCTTCATCGTCTCTACACGGAAAGTGAAGCGTTAGTAGGTAGTAAATTTTCCTTAATTCCGATGTCCTTAGATAAAATAGCATCCGCCACAGGCATCGAGGAAAGCGAATTAAAGATTATCTTAGACGGAATGTCTGACAAGGGTTTGGTCCTTGATATCCCTCGCAAAGATTCTTTTTATTATATGTTAGCACCCGTTTTAGTCGGATTCTTTGAATATACGTTTATGAGAACAAGAGACCAAGTTAACATGAAAGAGTTGGCAGAACTATTCGACACCTACTTTCACAGTCCTGGAGTCATGAAAGAAATAGCTGGTCTGGATACGAAGATCATGCGAACCTTGATTTATGAGAATGTTATGCCTTTAGCAGTAGAAACTGAAGTCTTGGATTATGAGAAGGCGACGGAAATCATTCGTCAATCTGGTGGAGGCGCCATAACCATGTGTGCTTGTCGACATGAAAGATCACATGTTGGTAAGGCTTGTGATGCACCTATGGAAGTCTGCATGTCTCTTGGTGGAGCCGCTGAATGGATAGTTCGTAAAGGTTTAGGCAAACCGGCAACTGTCGATGAGCTTCTGAAGGTGCTCGCTGAGACACAAGAGCTGGGTTTAGTACACATGTGTGATAATGTGATGAACAAACCAACCTACATTTGCAATTGCTGTGGTTGTTGCTGTAATGTTCTCCGGGGGATCAATGAACAACAGATCTATGCCACCCACCCCAGCAATTTCATTCCGTCCTTTGAACTGGAAAACTGTATCGGTTGTGGAGTTTGCGCCGACAAGTGTCATATCCAGGCTATCGCTATGACGGATCAAGGAAATGGGATTGAGATCCCTGTTTTGAAGAATGAGGTCTGTATCGGTTGTGGTGTGTGTTCTGCAGCCTGTCCGAGTGGTGCTTTGACTATGTTACGTCGAGAAGTTTTAGCTATTCCCCCAGAGAATGCTCGAGAGAAATTTAAGCGAATGGCCTTGGAGAAGGGGCGATAAGCCAAAACCGTTAAATTTCAATTTATAATGCCTAAGAGAAGTAGTGTTTATCAATTTAAATAATTCACGAAGCCTGTTTCCGGTCGACTCGGAGACAGGCTTTATTTTTTGAAAATCAAGACCATTCATAAATTCCAAATTGGACAATTACGATCGTCACATTTGAGAACCCCCATTGGGTCCAACGTCACGTCGAACTCAGTGAAAAGGTCGAGCTTGCTCATACCTGAGCTCAAAATACCGATTGTCATTGCGCTCTCTGTATACTAGCTCTTTGAAGTGCTAATAATATGAGTTAGTCTGCAAAACGGTTAAATCGAAATTCCCCTAAGTAAATATGGAGCGTAGTAGAAACGTTATTTGACCTAACTAAAAATGTCTTGGATGTGAAAAATATACAGGGTGTAAGGCGTATGCGGCACTTGCGTACACGTAAAAGAAAAAAAATACCAGAACCTGAGTTAAGCCAGTCCGTTGAGTCTGATAATCAACAAGAAAGCCTGCCTTTATGTAGTTCACTGGCTGAGAACCTGGACATACTTCAGACTATGTTTGCCAAGTGCACTGATTTTGCCTATCGGGAATTAAAGATCGGACAGGAACACGTACCTGCTCTGCTCCTTTATGTGAACGGGATCACCGACGAACAAACGGTCAATCAAGACATCTTAAAATCTCTAGTGAACATTCAGTGTTCAAATTTTGAAGCATCCGGTTCTCACAATATCGAAATGATTAAAAACTTATTCATGGAAGTTGGAAACATTAAAGAAATTTCTACAATCGGGGAAATTTCTGATGCGATACTGACTGGAAGTGTCGCCTTGTTGCTAGAAGGAACTGCCAGTGCTCTGATGATAGAAACCAAGGGCTTAGAGGGGCGGCCAATTTCAGAATCGGTTACAGAAGGAGTAGTTAGAGGACCCCGGGAAGGATTTACCGAAAGCCTGCGAAAAAACACTGCTTTGGTGCGGCGCAAAATCAAAACACCTAGCTTAAAATTGGAGAAGTTCGTCTTGGGGCAGACCACCAAGACTGAGGTGAATATTGCCTACCTAGAAGGAACAGCAAATCCCAAAGTAGTCGCAGAGGTTAAAAAAAGAATTTCCTTGATCAAGGTGGACTCGGTGCTGGAGAGCGCCTATATCGAAGAAATGATCGAGGATGAACCTTTCACGCTATTTCCGCAGATTGATCACAGCGAACGGCCTGACAAAATAGCTGCTGGGATTTTACAGGGCCAGGTCGCTATTTTTACGGATGGAACTCCTTTCGTCTTGATAGTACCAACAATGATGTTTCAGTTTCTGCAGTCCAGTGAGGACTATTATGACCGCTCTATTTATGCCACATCGGTGCGGCTAGTACGTTTCTTATTCCTCAATTTGGCTTTGCTTCTTCCTGCTCTATACATTGCCATTACTACCTTTCACAGAGAATTGCTTCCCACTCCATTGTTGATCAGTATTACCGGCGCTCGAGAGGGAGTACCTTTTCCAACTGTTGTTGAGGTTTTAATGATGGAAGTGATTTTTGAGGCTTTACGGGAGGCTGGCTTAAGGCTGCCTAAGCAAGTGGGGCAAGCCGTTAGTATTGTAGGCGGGCTAGTTATCGGTGAGGCAGCAGTGTCGGCCGGAATGATTTCACCTGCTACAGTGATCGTAGTAGCCCTTACTGGTATTTCGTCTTTTTGCATCCCTTCTTACAGTTTTGCACTGGCTATCCGGATTTCGCGCTTCGGTATGATAGTTTTATCAGCTATCCTAGGTCTTTTTGGAATGCTGTTAGGCTTGTTGGTCATGCAGGCACATCTTGTATCCCTCCGTTCATTCGGGGTACCCTACTTCGCTCCGTTAGCTCCTTTTAACCTAAAAGATATGAAAGATTTTGTGATGAGGTCACCATGGTGGGCTATGATTGAAAGGCCACGCCTGATCGCAAACAACGACAACAGACAGAGACAGAAATTCTTTCGAAAACCATCCCCGCCCGATGAAGATGAGCAGTGAACTCGTTCAGCTAAGGCTGAACATAGAGGCTTCGGTGACGAAAGCTTCCTGTGACGATAGTCTCCAGTACGATAGTCTCCAGTGGAGAGTATCGCCGAAGCCGCGATCCCAAAAGGAATACCTGTCGGCGTAGGATAGACTAATGCCGAAGGGCTAACCCCAAAAGAACGCTGTAGCCCGTAGGATATCTACCCCACCGAAGCAAAATAAGGAACAACCACTCATAGAAGTGGGAGTCTTCTTTGAATTTGATAAAGGGTGTTTTAACTATGCGTAAACTGGCTTTGATTATGGTATGTATATCCTTACTTCTGACGGGGTGCTGGGATTATGAGGAAGTAGATCGCCTAGCATCAGTTCTCGCGATTGGAATTGACCGTATACCAGGGAGTAAAAGCATCCTCTTGACTGCACAAATTGCGAAGCCTGAGGAGAAGGGGGGGAGGGAAGGCGGAGAGAAATCTTACACGGTCATGAATAGCGAGGGTAAGTCGCTGTCTGAGGCCATCCGTTATTTAGGCATACAGTCTACCAGACGTATTATGCTTGCTCACTGCAAGACGATTGTTCTGGGGAAGGATTTTGCGGAAACGGGCATAGGAGATATCTTGGATGAACTGAAACGCGACAGGGAATTTCGCCGCACCGATTGGATGCTCACCACTGACAAGACAGCCAAGGAGATTCTTGAGAAAGACATTGAGATGGAGCAGGTGCCAGCCAGAGGATTGGATAATATTCTACTGATTTTTCAAAAGGTGGGTCGTGTCCTACCCACAACCTTAAATGATTTTTTTGCCCGACTCAATGAGGATTCTCACGTCAGCTTTGCCCCCTTAATCCAAGTGGAAGACATAGATCAGCGGGTCACCAGCCAGTTGGAAAAAGCTAGCGGAAAGCCTTTGGATACCGAGGAAAAACCTAAAATCGTAACTATAGGGCGGACTGCTATTTTTAAAAATCTTCAAATGATTGGTGTGTTGAATGAAGAGGAATCAAGAGTCCATAGGTGGCTTGTTGATACTCCAAAAGGGACTATTATTACCTTGACTTATGCTCCCCAGGCACAGGCTAATGGGGAGAAAGGAGAAATCTTTTTTGACATCTTGAATGGCAAAACTAGCATCACCCCGAAAATATTAGAAGACAGTATAATAATGACTATAGTAATGACGGCCAAAGTCTTACTCCATGAAACCGGAGCAAGCGGTGTAAACGTACTTGATCCCAAGACTATTGAACAACTGCAACTCCAGGCTGCGGAAGCCATAAGATTTCAGATTGAACAGATGATTGACAAAGCCCAGAAAGAGCTCAAGTCTGATTGTGTCGGTTTTGCAGAAAATATTCATAACTATTATCCCGTCGAATGGAAGCAGATCAAGCATAACTGGGATGATATTTTTCCCACAGTGGATTATCAGATTTCCTGTGAGGTCGAGATTTTGAGTACTGGATTGATAAACAACCCGACGCAGCGAAGTGAGTCGGAGGAGTAAACGAATGAACGCTCTAATTGTGTTTATGGCCTTGGCCATTGGTTTGGCGGAAGGAATACCTCTCGGAAAACAAGGCCAGTGGAAAGAGCTGACTGTTTTGAGTACTCTCCTTGGCATGGCCTTCCTACTGGTAGCGAGCAATTACCTTGGCTTGCCTTCTCCGCTAGCGCTCCTGGAAAGACTGCTCGAACCAGTAGGTAAAGCTATTTTCAAGTAACTATTAGAAAGGTGATTGGATGCCGGAAAAAGGAATCATCAACACAAAACAGTTCACCTGGCTGCTGTTTATCATCATTACTGGATTTGCGGTTATGCAGATTCCAGGTATGCTGATAATGCAGGCCGGGAGGGATGCCTGGCTATCGGTCCTCGTTGCTTGGTTTCTCGATGTCATGTTGGCCATAGTTTATGCCTATATGGGTATCCGCTTCCCTGGTGAAAACTTTGTGCAGTACAGCATCACCATCCTGGGAAAGCATCTGGGCAGGATGGTCGGAATCCTCTTCCCACTCTTCTTCTTACTGGTGTGTACTATAGTACTGCGGGGCTCAAGCCAAATTGTTAGTAACGTATTTCTGCCAACGACTCCGTTGAATCTTATTCTAGTATCTAGTTACGTGGTCTGCGCTCTCATAGGTCGTAAAGGGATTGAAGTAATTGCTCGAGTGACTGAAGTTTTAGGGCCTCTCTTTTTCCTCAGTATCATTATCGTATGCTTGCTAGTTCTACCCGATTTTCACATCGCTAGGATGAAACCTCAATTCGACGAAGGTATTGCGCCTTTTCTAGTTGGCGCGCCCTTAATGCTTACCAGTTTCGGTGTTTGCATAATAATGGCCATGTATATCCCACTCTGTAACCGACCAGAAAATGCCTTTCTGGCCAAGTTTAGTGCTGTCAGTATGGGGGCGTTGGTAGTGGGCCTGATTACTGCTTTATCAGTGGGCATCTTCGGGTTCGAGGATGCGCAATACATGTACTCACCTGGGCTCCAGCTGGCCAAGATGATCAATTTCAGCAACTATCTTGAAAGAGTTGAGATGGTTTGGCTACTGGTCCTCGTCGGTTCGACAATCGTGGCTTCATCTAGTCTGCTTTGGGCATTTGGACAGGGGCTCGCCCAAATAGCTGGATTGAAGAACTATCAACCACTGATTTATCCCGGGGCGTTACTTTCCTTGGCGCTCTGCATAGTTTCTTTTCCCAGTAGTCTCCAACAAACACATTTCTATCACTATATTTATCCAATAGTGGCGGCTTTCGTCGAGACTGGCCTCGAACTCTTCCTTTTTGCGACGGCGCTGATTTTGGGTAAGCGGGGAACGGCATGATCGAGGCTCGAGGTTCGAGTGCATGTACTGTTACGAGCCTCTGGAAGGCTTCAGCTTCTGTACCTACAGATAATTAAAATCTACGGAGCCTGTCAGAACATCCACTCTGACTTCCGGCCTCTGACCTCTGCTATACTTTTTTGTTGGGGATTACTGGGGGTTCCGAGCGGGCTTTGTCCATTTCATTCCTAACCTTATCACGGTATTTATTAAATAGCTTTTTTTGAAATAGGTAAGAGATCAGACAGCCAATCGTAATTATGGATATTCCGGTGACAATTGCTAAAATGTTGTATAGACCTCTTACTTCCACAAGTAACACCTCGCTAATTGAATTAGATTTATACTTAATAACTATAGAATACCAACTTTTAGGGATAGTCAGTCAAAAGCATGGCCTTTTGAGTAACGAATACGGTATTGGCGGCCATACCGTCGGCAAGCATGGAATCGGCTTTGAAAACCATGACAGCAAGGGGATCATGTTTGACTGGACCGATGATAAAGGGGAAAAGCACGAAACCAAAATCACATGGATTCGGGCCGCCATTGGCATTCAAAGGCTCACAGATCAGGGACGGTATATCGGAAACCCCGCACCCGCTCGTACATTTGAGACTGAGAAATCTGATGAAAATGAAGAAAGCAATTCCCATATCCCCTCTAAAATACAGGTTCAAATCAGGGAAACCCATCTGGATTATCACAACGGACAGCATGATTTTTTGTATGAGGCGGTCTATAACGGTTTCCCCGTTGGAGCCTTACAATACAGCGAGTATGAAGGCATCCCCCATATCAGCCATCTTGAAGTGCTTGCGGATTATCGCCGCCGGGGTGTGGCAACACAGCTTCTTCAAGCGCTCCAAAGCAAATATCCCGACAGGGAGATTGAATGGGGCATGACAATGGAGGACGGTACTGCCCTGAAAGATGCTGTTACCTTTGAGGTAGAGAATGAGGCGTACACCGAACTGCAACAGGAATATGACTGGATTGCCGGCCAGCTTTCACTATTGGAAGCCGAATGGGCAGATAAGCCAGTACCCGATGAAATTTCAGCGTATTGGAACGGCCTGCTTGATCGGCAGCAGGATATTGAAGAAACGCTGTATGATGAAAAACCGTATAAAAGCTTTGTGCAAACGGCTGTACCCCAAACAGAAACCGAGCCGGTGTCGGAGCCTGTTTCAAAACCCCGTACTATCAAAATCAATTTCCGCTATTCCGAGGACTATGCCCTCTATCCAAACGGTGTGAAAACCAAGTACAAAAACAATGTGGAGGCCATCAAGCTGCTAAACAAAATCGAAAGCGAAAAACGGCTTGCCACAACTGATGAACAGATTGTCCTCGCCCGGTATGTGGGCTGGGGCGGTCTTGCCAATGCCTTTTCCGATACTGCCAGCGGTTGGGAGAAGGAATACCACGAATTGAAGTACTTGCTGGATGATAAGGAATATGCGGATGCCTTAAACTCCGTTGTCACCGCCTACTACACCGAACCGGAGCTCATCAAGCGAATTTACAAAGCTTTTGAGGGCTTTGGCTTTACAGGCGGTGAGGGCAGAAAGATACTTGACCCTGCCATGGGAACGGGAAACTTTTTTTCCGCTCTTCCCGAAAGTTATGAAGGAACGCCTCTATATGGCGTGGAATTAGACAGCATCACAGGCAGGATTGCAAGGCAGCTTTATCAAACGGCGAATATCCAGGTACAGGGCTTTGAAACCACCCGCTTTGAGGACAGCTCCTTTGACATTGCCATCGGGAATATCCCCTTTAACAACATCAAGCTCTATGATAAGCGATATGATAACGAGGATTTCCAGATCCATGATTATTTTATTGCCAAATCCCTTGACCTTGTAAAGTCCGGCGGCATCATCGGCTTTATCACAAGTAAAGGCACAATGGATAAAAAAGATACCGGTGTCCGTGAATATATTGCCCGCAGAGCCGACCTGATCGGCGCCATCCGGCTGCCGATCACAGCGTTTAAGGCTCTTGCCGGGACGGAGGTTACGGCGGACATCCTGTTCTTTCAAAAGCTGGAGTCTCAGCGTACAGTAGATAAATATTTCCTGCCCGATTGGGTGTTCGTCAATTCCAGAAAGCCCGATTACATGAATATGAACCAGTATTTCATCGACTATACGGAGATGGTATTGGGTGAAATGCAGTTTAGCAGAACTATGTATGGGCGCGAGGATAGCACGGCCTGTATAGCTCCCGAAGGCCAGGACCTCTATGCGGAGCTTGACAGAGCCATCGGAAATTTGCATGCCACCTTTACCGCCGAAGCAGACCAGCCCTTTGTGGAAGTTGAGGAAGCAGAAGATGGAAACGCTGGCGAGCTGGACGCACCCGAAGAGACAAAAAACTATACCTATGTGGTGCAGGACGATAGGATTTACTACTGTGAGCGAAACAAGCTGATACCGCAGGACTACACCGGCAAACACGCCGAGCGCATCAAAGGACTGTGCGAAGTCAGGACAGCGCTGCTGGAAGTCATCCGAATTCAGACTAACGATTACGCGCCTGACGAATTGCAGCAGGCGCAGAAAACCTTGAATGGGGTGTACGACCGCTTTGTAAGACAATGCGGTGCCATCAATGACAAGGCCAACATCGCCGTATTCTCCGATGACGACCAGTTCCCTCTGCTCCGTTCCATTGAGGATCAGAACAAAAATATAAAATCATGGAACAAGGCCCCCATTTTCCAGAAGGCCACCATCAAGTCCTATCGCCGTCCCACCCATGCCGAAACAGCCAAGGAAGCTCTTGAAATATCGTTGAACCAAAAAATGAAGGTTGATTTGCCGTATATGGAAAAGTTGACGGGCAAATCGGCAGATGAACTTATCAGTGAGCTTGGGGATCGCATCTATCTCAATCCGCAGAAATACTACGGCAATTATTATGAAGGCTGGGAACTGAACGAGGAATACCTGAGTGGACAGGTGCGGGATAAGCTGCTCTATGCCAAACAGAAGGCCGAAGACTATCCCGAACTGTTGGAGAGAAACGTGCAGGCACTCGAAGCGGTGCAGCCCAAATGGCTGGAACCCTCCGACAT
>NZ_JUEE01000036.1:0-16751 GCF_000802135.1 Desulfosporosinus sp. BICA1-9 | reverse complement strand
GTAGAAATATAGAGTGGCTAGAAGATTTTTCGGTTGATGGAAATACTATGACTGTTGGGAAACCTTTCTTTATCTTTCCTGATAGAAATAACATTGAAAAAATAAATTGTACTTTTGAAGAATTGAAAATTGTCGTGCGAGCAGCTGAAGCACTTTTTATAGGTTTTATGTCATATTATTTATTAAAGTATACCGATGTACCTTTTCAAAATCGGGATGAATTATTACAAAGTAAATACGATTATTATCACCCCGTTTTTGGAAGGATTCAATGGCTAAAGGAAAACTTAACGGTCCTAAATGATATAAAAATTAAATATAAAAAGTAAAGTAATTTGATTTGGTACTAGCAAACCGTCTAGAAGGACGGCTTTTAAAGTGCTCCACTCAGTGGCGCGAGTCAGTGGCATAAAACCTAGAGCATAGCGTAAATGTTTATTATTGTTTAAAGGATTACTTGGCAAGGGATAGAGTGAAAGAATTTTATAATATGGCATTTGATGATGAAACAATAGCAATTGTTGCCCTACTTCACGATGTTTGCAAGATCAACTGTTACAAGCCGGGAACCAGAAACGTAAAAGATGAAAATGGTACATGGCAGACTGTGTCAGTATTTGAATATGACGATAAACTGCCTTACGGACACGGAGAAAAATCTGTGTATATTATTTCTGGCTTTATTAGGCTCACACGAGAAGAAGCATTTGCTATTAGGTATCATATGGGCTTTTCTGGTATCGAAGACAAACGTAATATTGGGGATGCATTTGAAAAATTCCCATTGGGATTTGCGTTATGTACAGCAGATATGGAAGCCACATATTTGATGGAAAACAAAAATAAATAACTCCATATAATGATATTCTGCGATTGAATTAACATTAAGCTTGCCAGAGAAAATATTCGTATCTATCTGACTTTCCTGCGACACAAAAAGATTTCATGGGAAAGTCATTTATTTTTTTATGTAAGACTTGACACAGGCTAATGATGGTGTTATAGGAAGCATAACTTGAATAAATTCAAAAATATGATATAATTTGAAATATAATTAAGCATATTGAAGCATATTTCAAATTATATCACTTTTTATTTTGAATTGGAGTAAGTTATGAGAATCTCAAGCGGAGAGTTTTATCAGCATTTTTACAAAGATAAGCATTTCAAGCGATATTTTTTTATTCCTAACGATCTTTCTTCTGTAGTACGGGAATTAAAGAGTGACTGCCAACTTACATCCATGCTCATGCTGGCACACCGGGAGTTGGGGATTTTAGAAGGAATGACAAAATACATCACACAAATATCGCCTTTTGAAGATATGATCCTTTGCACAGAAGCATGTAATTCCTGCGCAATAGACAAAATTTTAGCTACCTGCATATATGTTTTGGTGAATAAAAAAAGCGATGTCGGTAACACTGCTGCGCATAATTGTTATCAGGCGATGAAAGCACTTGACCGTGAACCTTTGACAACAGAAATTGTTTGTCACCTTCACCGTGCAGTAATGCAGGGGATGACAGAGGGTACAACTGGTAAACTACGAAAGACACCATTTTTCATGCATCCAAATTATACAACAAATTCAGTAGAGTATAATCCACCTTTACCGGAATTGATCAATGATCTATTAGATGAGTTTATGGAGTTTGTTCGTAGCAATGACAGAGTAGATGTACTGGTGAAAGCGTCTCTTGCTTATTATCAATTTGAAACCATACATCCGTTTGAGAGCGGAAATGGACGTCTGGGAAGGTTATTTCCTGCTAAAATTTTGCTTGAGAGCGGCGTGCTGTCCAGGCCATTGTCGACAATTTCGAACTACTTATTTGAAAACAACGATGAGTGTCTAAGGATGTTTATGGGTGTTCAGCATTTCGGAGCATATTTGGATTGGATTAAGTTTTTTGTTCAAGGCATAATTGAATCGACGCGAAAAGTAATAAGGCAGTTGGATTTGGCAAGTGGTTTAAGGAAAGAGAGTATTTACAAAATAAAATCTTTGCAAAAATTTGACAAGACTCTCCTGCCTATCTACGAGTACGCTGAGCAAAAGCCGATAATTTGCATCAAAGAAATATCACAATATTTTCACGTTTCTTATAATACAGCTGCGAAAGCAATATCCGTACTGGAAGATTTAAAAATTTTGAGTTTGAAACACGAACAAATACGGTACAAGGAATTTACTTACGACAGGTATATAAACATTTTTGGCTGTACGTCATAGAATTTTTACAGAAAAAACAAAACAATTTTTAAAAATGTTTATTTTGTTCTCGAGTTTGTATATAGTGTATTTATTAGTACTATGCGAGGTGGTATAGATGAACATCATGACCGCAAAAGAGGCTGCAGAGCATTGGGGAATATCCAAACGCCGTGTTGCTTTATTGTGTGAACAAGGGCGAATTAAGGGTGCGGATAAATTGGGAAACAACTGGATTATTCCAAAAGATTCAACGAAGCCTGCTGATCAACGAATTAGAAGTGGGAAGTACATTAAAAATCATGGTATCAATTGCAACTATGTTCTAAAGCAATATGACATGATGCTTTTGCATTTTGAGCTGCAAAAAGAATTTGATGGGCTTGTCGCAAAAATCACATGGATAGACGAAGACAAAAAGTATCTTCTTCCCCTTGATTTAATTGTGAGTGATGAAGGTTTACTGAGATGGCTGAAAAACAGGGCAATTCCGGCTAACCGTGCTTATGTAGAGAACTTTCTGGCAAGACTTGGACTGAATGAAAAAGATACAAAGGGCATCATCGACATATGCAAGGGCTTATCCTTAAATGATAGTTACTGGACGCCTGCTGCGAGCTTTATGGGAACTTTTGCGAAAAACAATCTGTTTGAAAACCGTTTTTCAAACACCTTGGCGTCCATTGCTTTCACTGGGCATGGCAGTATGCAGCCCTCATCGTTTACATCTTCACCAGAGTTTACCACTCATGGGATGCTTGCAAAATGTTGGCGCAAGGTCGGCGGCAAAATTATGCTGTATAAATCCGGTACAGAGGGTGCTGCCAACACGGGCAAAGAGCCGTACAGTGAATATTATGCCTATCAGGTAGCGAAAGCGATGGGGATTGATGCGATAGAATACGGCTTATCCATCTGGAAAGGTAAGCTTTGCTCCACCTGTGAGATTTTCACCGATATTGACACATCGTACATTCCCATTGGGCGGCTTATACGTGAGGGAGGTATTCGTGCTGTGATGAAGTTTTATAACAATCTCGGTGAGGAATATTATCAAAAGCTCATCGATATGCTCGTGTTCGATGCGGTTATCTGCAACACAGATCGGCACTTTGGAAACTTCGGTGTTCTTGTGGATAACAAAACCAATCATATAAAAGACTTTGCACCGATTTTTGACAATGGACTTTCGTTGTTCTGTTATGCAATGGATGAGGATTTGAAAAATCTTAAAACCTATGCAAGGACGCGAGTTCCTGCAACCTATCCTGACTTTGTGGAGTTTGCAAAGCAGATAATGACAAAATGTCAAAGGGATAAACTTAGACCGCTCCTTAATATCAAGCTCAAAAAACATCAACGGTATAATCTATCCGGTGACAGATTGAATGCTATTGAGGCATTTTTAAAGGATAGGGTGAGAGAGTTGCTTAAATAGTGCAAGGGATGGTGCGGAAATGCATAAGAAGGGTGGAAATGTGGATATTAAAGAATTTATAAAGGAATTAAAACGGGTCACCGGAGATTATACATTGGAAAAATATTACAATGCATTTACAAGAATTGCAAGGAATATCTCTCCGTCACAGCGAAAGTTCATATTAAACATACTTGAGATCGTTGGGAAACAAAATATGGACGACCTTGATACAGGTTTGCTGCTGGAAGACATAAAAAGCTTCAATGATAGAGTTGAAAGCGGTAAGTATTATGACCACTGGGGTTGGGATGAAAAAACGCATAGGGAAAGGGAATTCGGTGACGAGAGCTGGGCGGATGAAATGGATGCCTTTTTCAGGAAAGCCTGCCATGCATATGAAAAGAAAGAATACCGGATTGCAGTAAAAGTATATGAGGTTTTGTTTTCGATTTTTTGGATGGCCGATGAGCCGGGTCATTTGCCACGGGGGTGCGGTTATGAAGAAATGCTTGTTACCGATTTGAAAGAAGAAGGATTATACTTCCTGAAGGCTGCGTTGGTTTCAGAGAAAGTGGACAAGCGGCACGAAAGGTTTCATGAAATTATATCAAAATACCGTCATTTTCTACCTACACCTGTGGATATAGAAAAGCTTGTTGATGAGATGGCTTTCACTGAAAATGAAAAGAAAAGTTTTTTATTAAAAATAATAGAAATGTACAGTTCCATTCCAACAGATTCCCATCATTATAGACTTTATTTTCAACCTGTCCTGTTTCAGGCATTGCTTTTGACCGGCGGTGTGAAAAGGCTTAAGGATTTTGCAATAAAAAACGGCAGGAATAACCCCGAAGCCTTTGAATTATTGATATTTGAATTAAAGAAAAGCGGGGATGAAAAGTCTGCGCTTGAAGTTGCAAGGACAGGTTTAAGTATTATTCCAAAAGGAAGCAGACGTAGAGAATACATTGCAGAATATATTGCTGAAACCGGCAGGAATACAGCCAATCCCTCCCTGGAACTTGAAGGAGTCCGTGAAGCGTTTTATTCCAGGATGTCTATTGGATATCTTGTGCAATTGCATGAAGCATCGGTGCAATGTGGTTGTAACGGTGAGGAAATGAGTAAAGCTCTTGCCGCACTGGAAAAGCGGTATTTGCCGGAAAAGACAGGAAAAGGGTTTGATGATGACGATGTGGATTGGTATTTGATGAACCAGGCATATGTCCTTATGGGCAAAAGCAGGGAATCATTTGCCCTTTGCAATAACAAGTCAGTTGACCGGTATGATGCAGACAAAATAAAAGCTCTTACCATACCGTATATGATTTATTTGCTTGGAATGAAATATGGAGGGGGAAAAGCAGATAGCTTGAAAGATATCAAATTTGGATGGAGAGCGTCATTCGAGTCTCCCTGGTCCGCTAATGATAAAAATGATATTATGAATTCCTTTATAGATGTTACCGAAAAAAATGCCGGTACAGTTGCCGGAACAATAAAGGACGAAGAGGCGGCAGGATATCTGAAATGGTGTAAAAAGGAAGTTTCAAAGCGTGTTGATGATATTGTCGGAAATAAATGCACTGAGAGTTATTACATTGCCGCAAACCTTCTTGTGACAATGAATGAATTGCTTAATATTTCCAATATGGGCGAACTGACCGACGGGCTATTGGCTTATTACTATAAAAAATACAGCAGGTATTCAGCATTTAAAAAAGAAATTATAGCATTTCGAGATAAATGTGAAAACGTACAGGAATGATATTATTTGCAATGCAGGAAGACATGCGAAAAGACATGCGCAAGAACAATTATGTGACAAGGAACAGTTTTAGAAGGGTATTTTGCTTATTAATAACATGACTAAAATTTATTAAAGCACAAGTAAAATATTTATTACCGTGTATTGACACTAATTTAAACGTAGGGTATACTAGCCTTGCACGCGTGTATTGACACTATTTTTAGAAAGAGGTAGAAAAAACTGAATGAAACAATAACTACATTAGCATTTATGCAGGAAGTATTAAAATCTTATAAAAAAACCGCTTCTTTGCAGAAGACAGCTGATGAAATGGAAATTTCATATGCAAAGGTTAGGAAGATTCTTATTACATTAGGGGAATATAAAACGGATTTTAGCTTGGAGGTTCGAAAAAGAAGAAGTATGGGTAAGAGTATTCCGGAAATTGCTACTGAATTGAATACTTCAACAAACAGAGTTACTGCATTCTTACCATATGAAAAAAATCTTTATTCTGGTCCGGAACTAACAACAGATGCTAAAAAGAGTAAAGTATATAGAAAAAGAATTAAATTTGCCCGTGAAAAGTTTGTAAACAGAGCAATAAATAATGATGAGAAAAGAAACTTGTCAATAAGAAAGGAAAAGTTTATGAGAAACGATTGTTATAGCAATACTAATGCGTTTAAAACAGTACATCTTCATTTGGAATTAAAAAACGACCATTTAGATGACGCAGAGAAAGCGATTCTGCGCAAATACGGGGAATCATCAACAGGAGACTCAATCAGCAGAAATGTTTTAATTCCATCAGATATGCCCCTTCATAATTTGCACTATGCTATACAAAGATTATTTGGATGGCAGAATTCTCATTTACGCAGATTTGTTCTGCCTGAGGAAATCTATAACAGGCTAACAGATAGAACTGTAAAAGGCTGGACTGATTTAGTGGGTATACTTTTTCAGCCTCCTGGTGAGTGCGAGCAAGATGTTTTTTGGGATGATGACTACCAAAGTGGGAGCATAAAAACATGGCTTAAGAAAAAGTATACAGGACCATACTTCTTCCATGGAGTTATGGAAGATTTTGAATGGGCTCAAAATGACATTAAACAATTAATTGAGCGTTTTCCAATTCTTGAGGTTAAGGAATCTTTTAGGGATTATAGGAGTAGGAGCAAGGGGAAGGATAAAGTAAAACCACAAATTATAAAAAAAGCACCACTTATTGAATTAACTCTGGAAGAAATGAACAATTTCATTTATATGGAGTGTGGAACAGAGAGCTTGCTTGAACGACTTGAAGTAGCAACGGTTCTAGCTTACAAGGATGATGATGTTTGTAGTGATAATGGTATCTTCCCAGTAACACATAACCTAATCTACAATTATGATTTTGGAGATGATTGGACAATAACCATTACTAAGGAAAAGGATTGCAAGGAATTACTTCAAAAAGGCAGTATTTCAAAGGATGAACTATTAGATGCAGAAGCGACAGTATTGACAAAACATAAGCCTGTATGCATTCATAAGGATGGAGTATTTGTTCTTGATGATGTAGGTGGGTTGCATGGCTTTATAAGTTTTCTGAAGGATATTTATGAAGGTGAAGACAAAGAAGAACGAAGTAATTATAAGGCATGGGCACAAAGTCTTGGATGGAGCAAGAGAAAAATATCAAATAAACTGACTTTGTAGAGGAATGTAATATAGAAATTTTTATGTAAGACTTGACACAGGCTAACGAGAAATACAAGGGAGATACAATGCTGCAAAAGACCTTTACCGAGGATTTTATGACCGGTAAGAAAAGAAAGAATAATGGACAGCGAAATAAGTATTATGTGAAGGATAGCCATACTGCCATTGTTTCTGCCGAAATATTTGATAAGGTACAGGAGGAAATGACTAAGCGTTCAAGGCTTGTCCGCAAAGAGGATGGCTCTGTAGAAACCAGCGGAAAATATAACGGTAAATACTTTCTGGGGAATTTGCTTGTGTGCGGTGATTGTGTAGCGCCTTATCGGAGAAGGACGGAAAGAGGCAAAGTAGTCTGGCGCTGTGCGACAAGGATAGAAAAGGGCAAAGATGCCTGCCCACATTCCCCTACTCTGGATGAAGGATGGATGCAGGATACCTTGGGCGAGGCTGTTTGCCAGAACGGAATTTATGATGAAAGCGTTATCAGGAATGAAGTTGACAAAATTCAGGTTTTTGATGCTTTTATTCTGACTTGTCGCAAGGATGGGTCTCAGGAGAAAAGGTTATTCCAGTATGACTGAACCTGTGACATACTAATAATTGTCAATAAAAATGGAGGTAAAGCCTCTGGACAGATTGATCGGGGTAATTCCCAAGGCAGAAGAAACAAGCTGGGAGACGTGTTTTATGCTTAAAAACTTGATAAATAAAGGCTTAAGCTGTTTTCCTCAATCGCTCATTATGTGACTCTTGAAGAGATAAAACAGATGGCAAGGATATTACTTACGGGATTATATTGAAACAAGAACATGTGTTTGGTATAATGTGTAATAAGATTACTCTCAACCCTATCGAATTCGATAGGGTTAAATACTGGGGTAATGGAGGTTTGGGGTGGATAAAGAAAATTCAATCAAGTTATTTGAAGATAAAAGAGTTCGTGTTTTATGGGATGAAGAACAGGGAAAATGGTATTTTTCAATTATAGATGTGATTGCTATCTTGACTGAAAGCGAAAATCCACGCCATTACTGGACTGTGTTAAAAGGACGATTGAAAAATGAAGGAAATGAAAAGGTCACAAATTGTGAGCGTTTGAAAATGATTGCTCCAGACGGCAAAATGCGCATGACAGATGTGGCCGACACAGAACAACTTTTGCGGCTTATTCAGTCAATCCCAAGTAAAAAAGCTGAACCGTTTAAACTATGGTTGGCTCGAGTAGGTAGCGAGCGGATTGATGAAACCGCTGATCCGGAGCTTGCTATTGATCGTGCTTTGGAAACCTATCTAAAAAAAGGATATTCGCGCAATTGGATCAACCAGCGTTTGAAAACAATTGAAGTCCGCAAAGAATTGACCGATGAATGGGAAAAATTCGGCGTCACCGATAAGCGTGATTTTGCGATTTTAACCGATGAGATAACGCAGGCATGGTCAGGCAAAACAACAAGGCAATACAAAAAATTTAAAGGACTTTAAAAAGAAAATCTTCGGGACAACATGACTAATGTTGAGTTGGTACTGAATATGTTGGCGGAGGTTTCAACTACCGATATTTCCCGTCAGGATGAGCCGGAAACAATGGAACAGCATAAAAAAGTCGCACAGCGCGGCGGCTCAGTTGCAAAGTCAGCGCGTGTGCAGTATGAAAAACAGACAAGAAAAAAGGCAGTAACTCCTTTGAATGCCAAAAGCTTTAAAAGTTTGGCTGATAAAAAACATAATGATGGAGATGAGGAGTAATTTTTGAATTTCGGCATTTGATATATAGTTAAAGTAAAACAATTACTTATTTATCATAAATAATATCCAAATCATTGGCACAAGGCATGTGGAATGTGTGGTAAAGATTGAACGAGGCTTAAATCCAGAAAAATGAGGAGTTACAGGCGGATCTGCTCCTGCCAAAGGAGGCTACTCAGGCATTACAGGCGTCCGGATTGTTTGGAACAAGAATGTCTTCAAGAGGAACAAGGTGAAATATTAGTGAATAAAGAGGAACTAAAACATAAAGTACACTCTATTGTAAGCAGTACGCTACAAGAGAAAATTTATATATCCCCTGTAGAGCTGCTGATGAAAATTGGAGTATTATCTGCTAAAGATTATGAAGATTGGCGGTTCGGCCGTGTACCATACCTTGAAAAAGTATGTGAGACCAACTTGAGCAAGTTGTCATTTATAATGAAAGAACTTAGGGCATACGCTCTGGAGAATCAGTTAAAGTCCTCATGGACGGCATATAATCAGTGGGGCGTAAAAGGCAAGAAAATCCCCTTGCGCTTTAGCAAATCCGGAGACGCCGTTATAGAAGAAGCCTATGCTACACACTATGTTGTCAATACTAATAATGAATAATGTGAGGTGAAAGAGAAGACATGCTGAAGCCGAGTGAAGTTGAAAAAGCAGCAAAGGCTATAGAGCCTGACAATATCAGATTCCGTTCCTTCCTGAAGAATCATGCCGATGAAGAGGAACTGGATAAGCAATTTCTGGCATTACATAATAAACTGTTTGCTGATTATGACTGCAGAAAATGCAGGAACTGCTGCAAAATGTATAAAGGAACATTTCAGGAAGATGAACTGGAAAATGCGGCGGAATACATGAATATAACAACTGACCAGTTTAAAGATTTCTTTCTGGAATTCGACGAAAGAGCATACAGCTATGAAACCAGGCACAGGCCATGTGATTTTCTGGATGTAGACGGAGAATGTAAACTGGGTGATATGAAACCTGAAAGCTGTAAGACGTATCCGCATACAAATCAGCCTGAAAGGTTATGGAGTCTTTACAGTATGTTAAATGTGGTTGAAGTATGCCCGGTAGCTTTTGAGATATTTGAAAGATTAAAGGAAATTTATAGATTTAAAAGTAGACAGCGATATTGATTTGCCTATGCCAATGAAATTGTGGTGAATGAGCACAGGCCAGTTTGCATCCATAAAGACGGAGTATTTTTGCTTGATGATTCGGGCGGATTAAGTGGCTTTGCTGATTTTTTAGGGACTGTTTATGAAAGTGAAGACAAAAAAGAAAGGGATGAGCTTCGGGCATGGGCGAAGAGTCTTGGATGGAGCGAGAAAAAGATTGCGAATAAAAGGATATTGTAGTGTGATTGAAATACAGGGGGAAAGATGGAGCAGAAAGAATTTGTCCGGAAATCAGATGAAATACTGAACAGTATGAGCCTGGAGAAATTAAGAAGATGCCTGCATAATATTGCAAGAAAAACGCCTGAAAACAAGAGAGCATCATTTCTCCAGCTGCTTGAAGATTGTCATGATCAAGATGACCGAGAAGATAGTAAGTATGAGGGGACATTTCAGTATAAAAGATTGATACCTGATGAGAAAGTAAAAGAAAAGCTAAGTGATATAAAGAGATCTTTTTCTAAAATAGAAAATGGCGATTTGCGTTTGTCGGCTCAAGGATATGAAGATTATTCCAATGGATATTGGGCAAGTGACTGGATATGGGAATATGAGGACAATGAAGGTATTGGCAGGATAATCGAGGATGCGGTTTTGTTTGCGCATGACTGTATGAATGATTGCAGATATGAAGAAACAGTAACAATTTTTAAATTGGTTATGGATACCAAAATAATTATTTGAGACTTTTTACAGATGGAGAAGCGATAAGGGACTATAAAGATTTTGCGGAAAAAAGAATAGAAAAATTGCCTGTATCTGATAATCATTATAATCAGCACATATCTGAAATAGCAGAAAATAATATTACCGATCTAGAATATAAATATCTATACTTTTTCTCGGGACATTTTGAAATGATTAAAAGCTGGTGTATGGAACAGAGAAGTCCATTGGGCTGGAGCGGTAATTTTATCGGATATGGTGTAGATTTATTACTGTTGTATTTATATGCGGATAATAATCTGAGAAAAGCCGGTAAAAAGATAGCAGTCCAGGTTTCAAACAGGATGGGGTTTAATGAGAGCAATAACCTTGTATTTATGAAAGAAAATTCTGTATTTGAAACTGAAGTGAGTACGCAAAAAGGCGAAGAAATATTTTGGAGTATCTTTTGTTTATGGAAAGTAAATTATGCAATAACTGTGGATGATATGAATTCATATGTGAAGTGGCTGGAATCCGTAATTGATAAAAGAATAGATGGAATTGTGGGTGGAAAATACAGAGATAAATATAATGATGTTGCTTTATTGGCAGCTGCATTGGGAGAAGTAAAAGAGGGGACTCAGCATTGTTTTGAACTGACCAAAAGGAAATGAAACACAGGAGCAATATTGAAATTATTAACGGAAAGGCAAAAAGAAAAGGAACCCATTACAGCGCAGAGCGTGAGAAGCAGGAGTGAAACGAGAAAATGTATAAGAAACTTCTAACGAAGAAATTTTTCAGGGACAATCCGTATTTGGAAAACTCCGTTCAGCGTTTTATTTATAGCGTTCTGCTATATGAAGGATTGGAAGATGCAGCCAGTGAAATAATGATGAAGCAAAGGTTATTGAGTGATGAACGCCTTGAACAGATCACTCAAGAGAAGGAACTGATTCAGGCAGAACAAAACCCAGAGATGATATTTCAGCTCTTACGAAAAAACACAGATGCGGTCAATCGAGGTGTACTGATTAAGAAAGTGCTAGAGTTTGAAGAAGTGCTCCTCCCTAAGGTGATGGAAAAGTTGATACGCAGCTATCATGACATTTTTATCGAGAATTCAATACATCTTCTTGCTAGAAGTCATAAAGACTATACTCCGTTGCTGAAGGAAAAATATGCCGAGAACCGAAACCCTTATGTGCAGTCATTAGTTTGTCTGATTATTGGATTGAGAGGGGAAGAAGACGCCATTCCCTGGATACTGGACAGATTCTTTGAACTGAAAAATCTGTACCCAGGTGAAACTTATGATCAGGGTCCGCTGCTTGCCTTGCACGAACTTAATTACCGTTTCTATAAAAATGACAACACGTGTCAATAATGTAACTTTGTGATTAACAAAAGGAAGTGAGAAAATGCAAATAGCACTGACAAAAAAATTAGCAGATGCAGAGGGGATAAAAGCTCCTTTTGCACGAGAGGATGAAAATCCACTGTTTTCTTGGACCGCAAACTGGACAAAGGTATGGGATAATCGTAGATCAGAGGATATGATCGTGTTGGTGAACAACGCTACACGCTTTACTGTTGCCATTTACCAAGTCAAGCGGAAAGATCTGAAAAATGTAGCGGAAATGATGAGAACGGCCATTTCAAACACACTGTTGTACATGAATTTTAATCCCGAGCTTGTGGGGGAATATATGCGTCTGGCAGGTGCGGTGGGGTTTGTCCAGAATCGTAGCAGACAGACAGCGGCGTGGGTAACAAAAGCGGGACTGGAATGCGCTTTCTATGTTGGGAATGAATATAACGGCATCGCCAAAATGTTTAGTGATACGGTTGGAGTTTCTGCAAACTACCGTCCTGTCAATTATTCCGGTAACGTTAACGAGAGTTTTATACCTTACCAAGCAATGATTAACGCACTTTCTGAGCTTACCGGAAAGCAAGCTTACAAATACCGTGCCTTTGAATTGCTGGTAACACTTGATTTGGAAGTATACGTGGCGGTGCGGAGAATTATTGTGCCTGCAGACATAGAATTTGCACGCTTCCACAAGGTGTTGCAGTCGGTGTTTGACTGGCAGAATTGCCATCTTTATGACTTTACTATCTTTGAAGGCAATAAGCGTATACCTGTCGCTAGAATTATTCCATTTGAGGAGGGTCTGGAGTACGATAAAGATGCTTTTTTAATGAAAGGGCATACCTTATCAGAGTTTTTGCCAGAGCACAAGCATATGCTCTATACCTATGATATGGGGGATAACTGGGAACATGAAATCCGGCTTATGCGTGTGATCGAGGATCACGACAAGGAATCACCCTTCTTGCTGGAAGCAAGTGGTCAAACACCACCTGAGGATGTGGGCGGCGTAGGAGGATTTGTGAACTTCCGTGAAATCAGATTGAATCCTAGTCACCCGGAATATGGGGAAATGAAGGAATGGGCAAAGTATTGGACTATGGAGCTTAGTGATTGGAAAAGACGTCCAAGGGTAATACATGATTGAATTGGATCCATAGAAAAAGACTTTTTTCGGGTTTTTGAAACTGAATTCCGATGACACCAATAAGGCGAGAAAAGGAGTAAAAATATGGTATAATTAATATGGGTTTATTCAGAAAGGGGTTACGCTAATGAAGCAGCGTTTATCGGTACGATTGCTGGAAGAAAAGGAAATGGAACTCAAAGGTGGTCTGTACCATCAGACACAGATCAAGTTTGCATATAATTCTAACCGGATTTAAGGCAGCCGCCTTTCTGAAGATCAGACCCGGTATATTTACGAAACGAATACTGTCAATATGGAACAGGATGAAGCGGCAAGTGTTGATGATATTATTGAAACTGTAAACCACTTTTCCTGTTTTGACGATATGCTTGCTCATGCGGATGAGGAACTGACGGAGGAAATGATTAAGGAATTTCACAGGCTCCTGAAACGGAACACATCCGATGAACGCAAAGAATGGTTTCGTGTCGGGGATTACAAGACCAGACCGAACGTCGTCGGCGACATGAAAACAACGGCACCTACAAAAGTCAGCATTGAAATTCAAAAACTGCTTACTGATTATCATCAAAAAAAAGATATTACAATAGATAATATCGTGGATTTCCATTACAGCTTTGAAAGCATACATCCTTTTCAAGATGGTAATGGGCGGGTGGGCCGTATCATCATGTTTAAAGAGTGCCTGGAAAATGATATTATGCCTTTTATCATTGACCATAATCATAAACTGTTCTATTACCGTGGCCTTAAGGAATACAAAACGGAAAAAGGATATCTCATGGATACTTGCCTATCGGCACAGGATCAATACGAAGCAATGGTCTCATATTTCTTTCCGAATATTGAACAATCTGGTCCGGAGATGGATTGTAAGTAATAACAGGTGCTGAATTGCGAAAAAGACCTATAAAGACAATGGATTCCGAAATCCACCCCGCCGCCAAGGGGGATACCAGCTTGGTACGGCATCTTTTTCGACCGTTCAAGGCATGTTGAAGCCATAATCCTGTTGCAACGACTGAACACCTGATGTGAAGCTGGTTTGCGGGGATAGTTATGAAAACATGCTTTGATGTGATAAGATTCTTTCACATCTTTTCTTTTTGGTAGAATGTAAATGGGGTTAGCTGCTGCTTTTCCATATGTTGCAGGTCTGTGCCTGTGCAGTACAGCGGCAGTTATTACCAATTATTATTATGAATAAGGAGATGCGGTGGCATCCGGCGATCCTTGAATCTTCGCTTGTATTCTGTGTTGTAACCTCCCTTGACGATGTATCGGAATACCGATATAATGGATGCAGGTGATGAAAATGATAATACAACAGATTTTGCAGGATATGAAAATGTCCCGTTATCGTTTATCGAAAATCAGCGGGATTCCATGGGCAACTCTCGCAGATATTTATTCCGGGAAAACTCACCTGGATCGGTGTGGTGCAGGAACACTTTCCAAATTGTCCAAAGCACTTGGCATATCCATTGAGGAACTGCTGGCACTGGAAACTGAGCCGAAAAAAAGCACAGCCTCCGGGAAACTAGATAAAAAAACTTACTTGGAAACTGGATTATCGGAGAATATACAAAAAGCGATAAAAGACTATTTGCAGGGCGAAAAGGAGCAGGTGCTATATCTTGATTGCCTGTGGAATGAGTTATATGGAGCCATTAATGCCGACCTTTGGGCTAGCTTGATTACGGAGGAACAGGCAAGCTATCTGCGCGTAAAATATCTTGGCACAGGGGGCAAGGAGGATGATATAAATGATTGATTTTACATTGTGTGAAGTAAATAAATTCAGAGCCTACGGCGGGGCAAATGGGAATAAAATTAATATAATTTATGAGGGAAATAGCTATATGCTTAAATTCCCGCCTGTTCCAAGCCGCAATAAAGCCATGAGTTATACCAACGGATGTATCAGTGAATACCTCGCTTGTCATATCTTTGAATCTATCGGATTCAAAACCCAGGAAACCTTGCTTGGCATCTATACTGATTCACATGGGAAAGAAAAAGTGGTAGTGGCCTGCGGAGATTTTACTGAAGGCGGTAAAAGGCTTATTGAGTTTGCGCATCTGAAGAATACCTGTATCAACAGTGAACAGAATGGATATGGCAAGGAACTTTCCTCCATCATACTGGCAATTGACGAGCAGACGCTTCTGCCGCCGGATCAACTCCGGGATTTCTTTTGGGATATGTTTATTGCTGATGCTCTGCTTGGCAATTTTGACAGGCACAATGGCAACTGGGGTATTCTGGTAGATGAACAGTCTAAGACGGCGGAAATTGCTCCCGTTTACGATTGCGGTTCCTGTCTTTACCCGCAGCTTGCAGCAAAGGATATGGAGGCTGTCCTGAACAGTGAGGATGAGATTGACCGACGGGTCTATGTTTTCCCTACCTCGTCCATTGAGGAAGATGGAAAGAAGATTTCCTACTTTGAATTTATCTCTTCTTTGAAAAATCGAGATTGTACGGCGGCGCTGCAAAGAGTTTCCTCACGGATAGATATGGAAAAGATAAGCACGATCATTAATGAAATGCCGACGCTGCTTCCAGTACAAAAGGAGTTTTATACTGTACTAATTTCAGAGCGAAAGGCAAAAATTATTGATTATAGCATGGAGCAACTTATTAAGCTGGATGGGCAGAAGTCGGAGCAGGAGGAACTGCAAAGCCAGGGACAGCAATTTATTATGTGATATGAATATACTGTAAAAAGAACCGTGCCATTCGCGAAGAATGGTGCTTTGAGTAATATATTGATGGATTGAATTTGACCAGCTTTTGATAATAATCAAGTGCCATATAATACCTTGCCGCCAAGGCCCCACCAGCTTTGTGCGACATCATTTTTGTATCCTCAAGGCATGTTGAAAATTGTGTGTTATTGTCGAAAAAGTGAATAAGAGTATGCATAACATCTTTCGATAAATCTTAGCTGAAAACTAAAGTTTCTCCGAATTGTTGTGCAAAGACATACAGAATGTGTTACGAGGATTGAACGCACTTGAAGCCTTGATGGAATAAGGAGTGGTCAGGACAATCAAAGGGAGCCACAACGAAACCGGAGCCAGACCCGGCCGAAAAGTAAAAATCATCAATCTTGGGTTAGACCCTGAAGAAGCCGTTGCCATGGGGCTGGAAATCGAAAAGGTGGAAAAATCAGGTCGCAAAAAAAGGCGTGGCGAACTATGTTGATCCCGTGTGGGAGGGCTGGCTGCAGCAGTACAGGGTGGAACTGAACGCCATGAGTACACCGCAGTTTATTGCCTGGCTGGAGGGGAAAATCCAATTGTATGGATAAAGGCAAAGTGATACCGCCCGCTAATATCATGCAGGAGAGCCTTGAGCACAGCCTGCATGATAAACTCGTCTGTCCAGATTAATGTTCCAAGGGGCTTAATGGGATCTTCAAAAAGCAGAAGGAGATACACCCAACAGAAATGAATTTCCAGGTCAGCTTAAAATCATTGGCGGTATGGTATAATAGGAAGTAAATGGTGAATAAAGGGGAATGCGCATGGAACAATACAGC
>NZ_JUEE01000035.1:0-27411 GCF_000802135.1 Desulfosporosinus sp. BICA1-9 | reverse complement strand
ATTCGCATTTATGGTTTACGCTGGGACATCGAAGTTTACTTTAAGATGTGTAAATCTTTTCTCCGTTTGGCAAAAGAAGTTCAGTGTCGCAGTTATGACTCGATGACAGCGCATACCACCTTGGTTTGCATTCGCTATATGATGTTGGCAGTAGAAAACCGTGAAAACAAGGATAGTAGAGCCAGCAGCAACTTGTTCTATGAATATTGCGATGAGGGTGCTGATTTAGATTTTACACCAGCCTTTTTATATAGTTTAGACTTGTTTACCAAGACTCTACGGGAAAATTTATTCCTTTCCGAATCAGTTATAAATCAAATACTTGATTCGTTTATGGAAAAGTTGCGAAGCTTTATTAGGAAGAGGCTGTGTTTTAACACGGCCTAGTCTTCAATTTGTCAACTGCGAAAGTTGAGTAACTAAAAATACAACGATGCCGGCAGTCTTGGTAGAAGTTGGTTTCATTTCTAACCTGGCAGAAGAAAAACTCTTAGGATCGCCAGATTTCCAAAGTAAAGCAGCTTTAGGTGTCTGCCGAGGGATTCTGAAATTCAAAGGAATTAGTATGTCGTGAACTACTCTCCATTGAGACAAAGCTAATGAGTTAAAAAAAGCCGCTCACTGATAATTAAGTCAGTGAACGGCCTTATTGTTTTCCAATGGAAGCAAGAGAACCGTCTCCTTGTTCCCCTTCCTACCGTAGATGCTGCCTTAAGATCGGGTAGATCGCGTTGGAGGTTACCGGGTCCACCGTCCAGTACAGGGACCACGCTCCGACTCCTGCAAGCCCATACTGATTAAGCAAGGCCATTTTGGCATTCCAACTTTGTGCGTCATCATAATAGACCGTATGGGAACCAAGCGCATCTGAGTAATTAAAATAAGGGATTTGCGAGGCGTCGCGTTGTACGGAGCCCGTGGATAACGCCAACAGATCTGTCATACTACCTGCTCGTCGCTTATAGCTTGGAGCAGCCCCTGGCGAGTCAATAGTCCACCAGTCGACTCCGTAGTAAGGGATACCGAGCAGAATCTTATGCATGTCTACTCCTTGTCCCCGTGCATAGTCCAAGACCTTACTGCTCCAGTTCAGCGGAGCAATGGGCCCTGGGGCCCCGTGGCTGTAGTCATACGTCATAATGTGCAAGTAATCAACATGCTGGGCAAGGGCAGGGTAGTTAAACTCTTCGAGCCAGGCTTCAGCGCCAGTTCGAGGCATAACAGCTTGGACCACCAACTTATTTAAAGGATGAAGTTGGGCGTAAAGTTCTTTCATGAATTGAGTGAGATTTGGCCCAGTGGAATTACTCATAAATTCAAAATCGATCACAATACCGTCAGCGTTGATGCTATCAATTCGCTCCATAATTTCACTGATCAGTCTAGCTCGGGCGGTTTCTGAAGCCATGACGGTATCAACGGCTTTGGGGCTGTCCCAAGATGACTGGATGACCGGCAGGACTTTTAAATTACGAGCATGCACGGAGGTTGTGAATTTGGCATAGTTGTCAGAAGTGGCATCCCACCCTCCGGTAACATTACCATCGGCGGTATCATCCAGGTAATACCAGCTCGGTGCAATAATATCTGCGTAATCCGTAGCCGGTGAGGGAATGGACTGGACCTGACTAAGCATTCCTTTTATTCCAGTAAAACCGCCCTGGGTATATTGAAGGGAAATTCTTGGTCGAGGGACCCCGGTGCGAATAATACTTTCTAATTTGTAATTAATCACTCCCCACCCCCCAAAAATCATAAAGGCTGAGCCAGAGGTTCGTTTTTGATTGAGATAAGCAGTAGTAGAGTTGCCTAATTGTTGACTAGGAAGCAACAGAATCGGTGCGTTGCTCTTCGCTGCCAGGGCAGCACCGGCTAAGGCATCCGGGAAATTTTCTCCCGTTGCAACATAGACAGTGGAGGTATCAAAGGGTAATTGATTTAAAACCACCGTATTCGTTTCATATTGATCGTATCCAGCGTATCGTGTCGTCACTTTAACAGGGTTAGGCAATTTACTGAGTTGGTCTTCAATGATGTCTTTAATCACAGCCTTGCCGCCAATCAAGGTCACTTGCGAAATGCCAAGTTCACCGAGGATCTCAGCCGTTTCCGGCGGCAGCACATCGGACCGCGTGAGGAGGATTGGTATACCCTGAGCGGCTGCATAAGAGGAGATACTTAAGGCATCCGGAAAACGCTCGCCATTGACTAAAAAGGCTTGCTTAGAACTCGGGGCTGCTACCTTGGCAATGGCTGCAGCCGTCCCATATTGATCCCAGCCAAACAGGCGCTTCGGTAAGATTCCCTGGTCTTTGAGCGATTGTTCAATCCCCTCGTTTAAAGCAGCTGTACCACCGAGCAGAAAGACTTCTTGCGTACCGAGGCGTTTAAGCTCAGCTGAAACGACAGGGTTCAAGCGACCCGACTCAGTTAGCAAAAGGGGACCCTTGATTTTTTGAGCAAGGACGGTTCCAGTCAAGGCATCGGGAAAATTCCGACCGGTCGCCAGTACGACGATAGGAGCATTATCCCAGCCTTGCTTAGAAATCTCCACGGCGGTATCATACAGTGTATTCCCGAAAATGCGGTCAGTGACGGATTCAGTGGGTGCAGCTTGCACTAAAAGCGGGTGGAAAACAGTACTGCTTAGAGTAATCATGAAACCGCATAGAAGACCCACGGTTTTTTTTGTGAAAAAGTTCATTTGCCTCACCTCTTTTTATGTGTTTGATCTAAGACTAGAGTCTTTAGGGGAAGCACAGACAAACTGAGCGCATAGCTAATATTCGATCGATTAAGATAAAATCCTTTCTTTTACAGAGGAATAAGGATATCCAATATATAACAATGCGAAAAACAAGGTCAATAAAGGAACGAGTCATAAAATGTCGAATAAGAGAATAATCAGTGCTTATTATAGGAAAGAGATGTGATAGAGGTGCTTCGAAGATATAGGATGAAATGCAAATTTATGCTTTTAACGATAGGGACTGTAACTATGATGCTTCTTAATTTAGGGACCGTCCCACTGTCTGCTATTGGGCAGCCCGGGAAATTCCAAGAGCAGATAAGTCAATCAGAATCCCAACAAGTCGTTCTCTCTTTAGAAGTGGGGACCAACGTCGATCAGGTGGCTGAAGACTTCGGGATAGAGGTTGTACGCCGAGGACCCTTAAATTATGCAACTCTCGAAGTCGCGGGAAATAGAAATCTGCAAGAAGTCATAGCGGCTTTAAACATTACGCCTGGGATCTTAGGGGCCGAGGAAAACTATCGCCGGACAATACAAAACCAAACAGGAACTGTACCGAGGGATCCTCTTTTCCGAGAACAATGGTCTTTGGTCAATGGGAATGTCCTAGGCGCTTGGGAAATGGGGGCGACGGGGCAAGGGGTGACGATTGCCGTTGTCGATACGGGTGTCGCTCTCACACATCCGGACTTAATCAATAATTTGGTTCCCGGGTATAATGCGATCACAGGAAGCGAGGTAGCGGGGGCTAACCAAGATAACAATGGACACGGAACCCAAGTCTCAGGAGTCGCGGCTGCCGAAGGAAATCGTGTGGGTATTATCGGAGTAGCTTATCAGGCCAAGATTATGCCGATCAAGGCCATGAACTCTAAAGGGATTGGATATGACGATGCGATTGCCGACGGAATTATCTGGGCGGCAGATCATGGGGCCAAGATTATTAATTTAAGCCTAGGTTCGGAAAACGGTTCGGTCGCCTCAGCTATTTTAAAACAAGCAATCACCTATGCCTCTAAGAAGGGGTGCTTGTTAATCGCGGCGAGTGGGAATTATGATTCTGAGTCCCAGGGAAACCCTGGCGTGAGCTACCCGGCCTCAGATCCTCTCGTCCTAGCAGTCTCAGCGACCGACAAAGCAAGCAAAGTCACAAATTACTCAACCATAGGCACTGAGATCGATCTAGCAGCACCGGGAGATTCGATCCCGACGGCTGCCTGGAGTCAAGCGAGTGGAACAGGTTACGTCTATGCGAGCGGAACCTCCATGGCTGCTCCGTTTGTGGCAGGAGAAGCGGCCTTAATCTGGAGCCAACACCTAGATTGGTCCAGGGAGCAAGTGATTCAGGCACTTCTACAAGGAACCCATGATTTAGGCATCTCGGGAAGGGACAATCAGTATGGGCATGGACTTGTGGATGCCAAACTCGCCTTGACCATCGCCAAACAAACACTCGATACCGTGACATCCCCAGCAGTGATTAATGTAATAGGAGGAATTGTCCAAGCGGCATCAGGGTCTACCCAGCTGAGCTTAACCATCCCTCCTCTAGCGTTTGACAAGCCAACGAACGTAACCTTAGAAACCACGGCAACTCCCACTAATTTGCCGAACAGTGCCACCGTTTTAACCCCATTGTTTCAGGTTGACTGGGGAAGTGCAACCCCCCAGAAAATGCTCTCTTTAAAATGGAATGATCCCTTGCTTGGAGTTGACTCTGGTGCAACCCTTTATCGCTGGAGCGGCTCGCGCTGGATCTCCTTAGGTGGAGAAATCATCAGTGGCGAAGCAAGGCTTGGCCTTTATACCCCGGGAATCTATGTAATAGGAACAGACAAAGTAATAGAAGCACAAAGCAATCGCTTTGCTGGAATTACGGCTGAAGGGACAGCAGTGCAGATCTCCCAAGCTACCTTTACAACTGGAGCAGACACCGTTATTTTAGCCCAAGTCAATCAATTCCCTGATGCTTTGGCGGGAGCACCACTCGCCTATAAACTTCAAGCCCCGATCTTACTTTCGCAAAGCTCAGGGCTCACGGAGGAGGTTCGAACAGAGCTGCAACGACTGGCCCCGAAGACGATCTATCTATTAGGGGGTACGGCAGCACTGTCTTCGACGATCGAATCTGAACTTCGACAGAAGTATGAGGTAAAACGTCTCTACGGTTATACGGCAGCAGGAACCGCTCGGGCGATTGCCATGGAACTAGGGACTAAAGGAAAGGCTGTCATCGCCAGCGTGCGACACTTTCAGGATGTCTTAGTCATCTCCTCGTGGGCAGCAAGGCAAGGGGTACCGATTCTACTAACCGAACCAAAAGATTTATCCGCTGATGCGCAAACCGCTTTAGACAGCCTAAATGTAACCGAGACCCTAGTGATCGGAGGAACAGCTGTGGTCGGGTCTAAGGTCATGGACCGCCTCCCTAATCCTCGTCGGATTAGCGGATTGACCGCTTACGACACCGCGGCCGCCGTCTTGCAAGCGTTCCCTCCGACAACCGCCAAGCTGGAATTTGCGACCGGAGAGAATTACCCTGACGCCTTAACGGGGGCTGTTCGGGCAGCATTTTATGGATCAAGGGTGGTCTTAGTCCCAACAAAGACAGCTATTCCTTTAAGTTTAGAAACACTTTTAAAGTCTTGGACCGGAAAGCATATTGAGGTTTTTGGGGGAACGGCCGCGTTACCAGAAGAGATTGTACAGACCTTAAAAATATGGGTTGAGTAACACAGGGTAATACTTACAATAAAGGGAGTTATGATTTGAGTATATTTTAGCTTAGAGGCTGGAAAACTAATAGGTTTTAGTGTACACTAATCTAGTAACGATGAAAACTTGTCCGAAAAAACAAAGAAAACTATAAAAAATATCGGACAACAAGCAGGAATATTGGCTATGATGAAGAATAGATATAGCTAATATAGACCTTTTTTGTGGTTTCTTCATTTTTTACGCGTTCTAAATGGTACGCTACAGGAGGGATGACCTACATCCTTGGGGGGACGCTCCCGGTTTATCCTGTAGAATGCTTTTAGATATTGCGCAATGTCTAAAGATTGTGCTACACATTTTAAGGGGGTGAGGGGCGACTAAAGACGTCCTGTGAAAAAAAGGAGATAGTTCAATCCCACAGACAAACAGAGATCCAAAAGACGAGAGGAGATATATTACTACATGAAAAAAACTAAAAAAGCCTTAGCCACCCTAGCTATCGCAGGCATGGCACTGTCAATGGTACCTTTTAATGCATTTGCTACAACTACAGTCCCAACTCGCTTAGCAGGTAATACTGCGGCACAAACTGCAGTAGCAATCGCTGACCAAACAGGTTGGACAGGTACAGCAATTCTTGCCTCCTCAGCATCTTATGCTATGGTTGATGCTTTAACTGCTGGACCCCTTGCTTCCTACTTGAAAGCTCCTATCCTTCTTACAGACGGTGGTAACACACTTGACGCTGACACCAAAGCTGAACTCACAAAACTTGCTGTTAAGACAGTATATGTAACCAGCGGAACTGCCGTTATCAAACAAAGTGTTCTTGATGAATTAGCAGCCATGGGAATTACAGTTGTTCCCCTCGGCGGAGTTGACAAATTCGAGACATCAGTGAATATTGCTAAGAAAATGGTTGGAGTTACTAAGGTTGCAGTAGCTACCGGAGCACAAGTTCAAGATGCACTCTCTATTGCTTCAATTGCCTCTGCGGCCAATCAACCAATCCTCTTAACTAACAAAGACGCACTTCCTGCAAGCGTAGCTGCTTACTTAGCTGCTAATCCTGGTATCACAGCCAGTGATGTTATCGGTGGTACGGGCGTCATCAGTGATGCAGTAAAAGCAACACTTCCAAGCGCAACTCGCCATGCTGGAAACACAGCTTATGACACAAATAACCAAGTCATCCAAGACTTCGCATCTTCCCTGACATTTAGCAGTGTCTTCGTGGCTAACGGCTCAACTGGTATTGATGCTCTCGCTGGTGCACCGCTTGCAGCTAAAACTAAGTCCGCTATTGTTCTCACAGACGGAGCAGCTACTGCTGCAGCTACTTTTGTAAATAGCAAACTAACTGCTAGCAGCGTTGTTACTGCTCTCGGTGGTACAGCGGTTGTTCCTGCTAGTACGCTTGCTGGAGTTGCTTATCAAGCACCTGCAACATTGGCAGTTACATCGGTAAGTGCTATTAACGCAAAAGAAATTCTTGTTTCTTTCAATAAGGTAGTCAATGAAACTTCTGCTGAGACAGTTTCTTACTATGAGTTCAAGTCCTCTGATGCTGCCACCCAGGCTGCAGGTATTGCAGAAGTTGTACTCCAAGATGACAAAAAGAGTGCAATCGTTAGACTTACAAGTGCAATGGCTAACGGTGACTCCTACAAAGTTAATATTGAAGACGTAATTGATGAAGCAACTTACCAAACAGTTACAGAATATAGCGATTCTTTCAAAATCTTTACTGATAGTGTAGTTCCTGCTGTTGTTAAGGCTGAACTACGTAGCAATAACAAAGTAAGAATTACTTTCAATGAGCCAGTTATTCAAGCTGGTGCTTCTATCAAGGTTGACGGCGTAACAGTTGCAGTCGACTCTGTTTCTACTACAACAGGTAAATACTACATGGAATCTGCTGTTATCAGTGGAGACTTTATAAAAGCTGGCGACCATAGTGTAGTAGTTTACAATGTAACAGATGCTCAAAGAGCAAGTGCTAAAACGCTTGTTATGGGAACTGCATCTTACACTGTAGGCACCGACACAACTGCACCTTATGTAGTTGGTCTAGCTGCTAAAGATTCTGATACCTTTAAGATTATCTTCAGTGAAAACGTACAAACTCTTACTGATACTGAAGTAGTAGTTAAGAAGGGCGCATATGTATTCCCTGGAGCAAGAGTTGGCGGATATAGTGTAGACCCTGATGATACATCTGGTAATACAGTTCTTGTTGACATTACTCCTGCTGATGTAGATAACCCATTGTATGCTGATGGCGAGAATAATGTAACGATTTCTGTTCAAGTTAAAGGATATAAAGACGCTGCAGTACTCTTAGGCACTGAGTACAACGGTAGTGTGACTTTAACTAAAGATGCTTCTGCTCCATATGTTGTTTCTGAAGCATTAAACGTTACACGTACCGATGCTGGTCCACTTTACTACCTCGTAGTTAAATTCAACGAAACTATTGGTACTGTAGATGCTAGTAAATTTACTGTAGTAAAAGATGGTGTCTATGTAACTGTAGCTGGTGTAGCTGTGAATGGTAGTGACAGCAAAAAGGTAGATATCCAGATTGGATCTGCTTTAACTGATGGAAATTACACTGTAACACTTGATGCTGGTGCAGTTAAAGACACTTCAAGCAACAAAAATGCTGCTGCTACAACAACTGCTTCACACAAAGCCGTTTCTGGTACTGCTTTAGTTGTTGCAGTTAGTCCAGACGCTGTCCTTGATGCTAATGAAGTTCTTGTCGCAAACAACGTAGTCAGAATTAACTACGGTGAAAAAATGACATCAACAGCAATCGACCTTGCTAACTATACCTTAGATGGTGCTGCAATGCCCGCTGGAACTTCAATCGGCTTTGAAGATGCTGGAAAGACTACAGTTAAAATGACGTTGCCTTCTGGTACTGTTGCAGTAGATGGCACCAAGCTATTCTCAATTAGCAAGAACGTTACTTCTGATGCTGGTAAGGTTGTAATGACATCCGCTGAAGCTCAAATTCAACTTGTAACTGCTGGATTTGTAGACAATGTTAAGCCTGTACTTGCATCAGCTAAACTAGTTGTAGCTGATGGTGCTACTACTACTAGTACAATCACTGTTAAGTTCAACGAAGGTTTAGCAGCAATTGCCGCATCTAATGCTAATATTTACGATGACTTCATCATTAAAGTTGCTGGTGTAAAAGTGGCTGCAAATGACAATGTTGCTGTAAATGCAGGTGACAAAGAAATCACATTGACATTGGCAAGTGCTATCAACGTAAATCAAACAGTTACCGTTCAAATTGCTTCAAGTGCTGATGTAACTATCGATGTCTCAGATGACTCTTCACTTCTCAACAAAGTAACTGAAGGTACGATTGTAACAGCTACTAAGTAATTTGTGCGTGAGAGAAGAGACAAATTCTTTTCTCCCGTGGTTTCGACTAACGTGGTAATAGAGAGCCGATTCGCCTTCGGGTGGGTCGGCTCTCGTCCTTTCTTCAGGCTGAAACTCGATATAAAACTTTGTATGCGCTTAATATAAGCGTGCATGGTCAACATGCTCGTAAGTGCTTAATCTTCAGGTGCATAGTCAACCCAATTCATTCATGAGACAATATCCCCATAAAAACCTTACATGGAGGTATTGTTGTAGTGGATAAGAGTGAAAAAAAGCACTGGTTGCCGAATGCCGTGCTAGTGGTATTACGGCAAAGGAATGGTGTGAAGCCAAGGGAATTAAGTATCGTAGCTACATTGACTGGGCATCCAAAATTAATAAGAAAAAACGCCAAAGTCCAGCAGGGGTTTTGCAGTGGGCTGATGTAACGATGGCAAAAGAGGAACGCTTCATAAGCGAAATCATGCTCGGGCTCGGCTCTCTTCCAGTCTAAAGACAGGCTACCGAACGTTGTGCACCTCATTTTCGTGTTACTAGCCGCAAGTGCTCGGGTCGGAAAAGGCCTCCGAAGTCAGAAGGTTTTTTCGAGCCGCTATTATCCACCGTTTAAGTAGTTTAGCAGCATTAGTCGTAGTATAATATTTAAAAGGGATAGGTAATACTCATTGGAGGCAGGGATCAGCGGGTATAATACGATATTATCATGAAGGCCACTGCGGAGATGTTTAGGAACAAGATCCTTGGGGCATTCGAGCTTAGGACGGCTAAAATTGTGGACATCATGCCCACGGTCTTGCCTGTAGTCGAAGCCAAAGAGAAGAGAGTCGATTTTGTCTTCCTCCTAGAAGACGATACCCTACTCCACTTGGAATTCCAGACCACAGTTGCTAAAGACTTCGAGTGCTCGGGTCGAAAAAGTACTCCGAAGTTAGTTTTCGGGTACTTCCCGGATATTGTCAATCTATAGGCTTCAAAAAGACAATAAAAGGTCTTCCTTTCTCACGTGATAAAGTAAACCCAATAGCAAAAGTATAAGCTAAAAAAGGATTGATTTCTGGAGAGAAATAATATATAAATAGAAGGTGACCGAACGGTCAGTTTTTGCTTACCAAAGCCTCCTAATAGACTATAGATTGTTATTGTCCGTGGGTTATTATGAATTATTAAAAATCTAGGGGGAGAAATTATGAAAAAACTTTGGTCCTCGGTTCTCGTAAGCCTCATGATTATTTCTTCAGTTCCAGTTAACGCAATGGCTGATACAAGTGATGTTAATATAAACAGACTTAGTTACATAAATATTGAAGAGAAAATTGAGGCTTTTAACCCGACCGTAAGAGCTAATAATAAGAAACTGTCAGATGCACGGGATATTAACGACAGCTTAAAACTAATCGAGGGAACAGAATCGAAATTAAAGGCAACAATAGGGGAGTTAAGTGGCTATTTCACAGATGAAGAATTGTTAAAAGGTGTTTCCAAACCGATTAATCCAGTTCTATCAAATCCACAGGATCTGTCAGATACGCTTAAGTATGTTAACTACAATCTATATATGCTTTATCAAGCTCAACTTGGTAATCTTACGGCCCAAAAGGCTTCTTTGAGCGCCCGGAAGGACGATATGTGGAAATCTTATCTCCAAATTAGTATGGGTAATAAACAGGTCGTATGGGGAACCCAGCAAATGTTCTTGAGTTATCAGGAGCTGGGGCTTCAAACGGAAGCGCTGAGAGCTAATAGGGCTAACGTTGAAAACCAAGTCAAAATCATGAAGCTTCAGGAAGAATTAGGGATAATAACTCCGACAGATTACAAGGACGTTGAACTCCAATTACGTGAACTTGATGTAACGATAAAATCGTTAAAAGATACACAGGATACCTTGAAGGGATCCCTCAACTTGTTTTTTGGCCAAGAGTTTGACACGAATTTAATTATCGAGGAAGTTCCGGCGCCCGATTTTGAACTAATTAATAAAATGGACTACGATGAAGACATAGAGACTGCGATAGCTAATAGCTATATGGTACGGGTACAAGAAGAAGCGGAAGATAGAGATTCGCAAACCCGCCAGGTGAAAATGGACTTTGATTTAGCGTTTAAAGATGTTAAGACAAAGCAAGAATCCCTTGAAAGAGAGAAAATAAAGTTCAAAACAGAAAGAGTAAAATGGGACCATCAGCAACTGAGGTATAACCTAGGGATGATACCGCTTGTAGCGTTCAATGTTAGTAAAACTAACTATGATGCCCTAGTAAGGAAGGTAATAACCGCAGAAACTGATCTAGTGAAATCTTTGACCGCCTATGACTGGTTACTGGAGGGAATCTCCGTTATAACGAACACTTCCAAAAAGAATAGTTAATACCGCTTATACAAATTTGGGCGGAACATTGATTTGCACAATCAGGACCTCCGGAAGCGGGGGTCCTTTATTATTTAAGGAGAGTTCAGGAGAATCCCTTAAAGCACCCATCCCTAAAGCAGAACTTTACAAGTTAATGAACTTGAATAGGAGTTACCTAGAATTGTCGCCAAGAATTTTTTAATTTCTGGCAAGGCTTCGGGGGTAAAAGCTATAAGTGTTAGTAAAAGTGATTTAGTATCTGCACCCACCAGTATACCGATCAATCGGAATAAATTACCCGAAACAGGTTATATGCAGTTTCTCAAGATGGTATTATGAAGTATGCACGAAACTTTGCCAAAGATAATAACGAACGGGGGATTTATACAGGGTACTAATCTTACCTAATCTACGGGTTTAACTGGAAGTATCTAAGTTCTAAAAGGAGATTTAACAAGAATTCTCGTACATAATCGAATGTTCTTGTAAAGGGTGCTCTTTGCGTAGGAAATCGATTCGGCTTGACATTAAGAAAGTTTAGTGCTAATTTTATTTTGTAAGTCATAAGGTCCTTGAACCATTGACTTGCGCAATTGGGATCTCCGGACGCGGAGGTCCTTTTATATATGTCTCAAATTAGAAGTGACAAGGTAAAGTAAGTATAAGATAAGTAGAAGATAAGCAAGAGATAAGCAAGAGATAAACCGAAAAATTGCATACAACGACTATCCATGCATGGATAAGTATGGTACAATATATAATTGGTGCCACAAGCGTCTTTCCTTCGTTGGCGAAACTCACGCGCTATCGCGGATGTTCTGTTTCGGCGGTTATTTATAAATTAAGATTTTTTTTAGCGCAGTTATAGATAGGGACGCATTTGGAAAACTTAAAGAGTATAACAAATAAAAAGGAGAATGAAAGCATTGGCGACATTTACAGACCTAGGATTAAGCGAACCAATTATTCGATCGATTATTAACATGGGGTTTGAAGAAACAACCCCTATCCAAGAGAAAACGATCCCTGTAGCTTTACTGGGCAAGGATCTGATCGGGCAGGCCCAAACTGGAACCGGAAAAACGGCTGCCTATGGAATTCCTTTAATTGAGAGGATTATGGAGCAGAGCGAACTTATTCAAGGCATAATATTGGCTCCAACACGGGAGTTAGCAGTTCAGGTTGCAGAGGAATTGAATAAGATCGGACAGTATAAACGCATACATTCCTTGCCTATTTACGGTGGACAAGGGATCGACTGGCAGATCAGGGCTCTAAAGAAGAAACCTCACATCATTGTGGCAACTCCCGGACGCTTAATGGATCATATGAGAAGGAGGACCATCCGCCTTAGTGATATTAAAATTGTTATTCTGGACGAAGCTGATGAGATGTTGAATATGGGCTTTTTAGAAGACATTGAGACAATCTTGAAGGAGGTTCCAGAGGAGCGTCAGACCCTACTCTTTTCAGCTACCATGCCTCGTCAGATACAAAATATTGCCCAGCGCTTTATGAAAGAACCTGAGCTGATTAGTATTAAGGCGACAGGGGTAACAGTTGCTGATGTAGAGCAACATTATGTAGAAGTAACCGAACGACTTAAATTCGATGTCTTATCAAGGATTTTAGATATTCAATCTCCAGATTTGTCGATTGTCTTCGCCCGAACTAAGCGACGAGTCGATGAACTTTCGGAGGCTTTAGGGAAGCGGGGATACTCTGCGGAGGGAATTCACGGTGACTTGACTCAGAGCAAGAGAGATAGTGTCTTGAGGCAGTTTAAAGACGGAACCATCGAAGTATTGGTCGCGACAGATGTTGCAGCTCGGGGGCTTGATATTAGCGGAGTGACTCACGTCTTTAACTTTGATATTCCACAAGATCCGGAAAGTTATGTTCATCGAGTTGGGCGTACTGGAAGAGCAGGGAAATCTGGCTTAGCGATTACGTTAGTCACACCGCGAGAAATTGGCATGCTGAGACTTATCGAACAAGTCATTAAACGCCGAATTGTTCGTAAACCAATACCGAGTATCGTTGAGGCAGTACAAGGACAGCAACGCTTAACTATGACTGAAATTCTGAGAGTAATCGCTGAGGAAGATATCGAGAAGTATAAAGGTGTAGCTGAAGAGTTGCTTGCCGAAAACGATTCAGTGACCCTTTTATGCGCAGCGTTGAAAATAATCACGAAGGAACCAGAAGCTGTCGAAGTTCGTCTCACGGAAGCAGCACCCATGCGGGGGAGAAGCATGGGAAATCCAAGAGGCATGGGAAATGCCAGACCTCAGGGGAATTTCAACCGGGATGGCTACGGACAAAAGACGGATACTTGGTCAAGGAGAAAAGGTAACGATGTTCGTGGTGGCGCTGCCGGTGCTCAAAGGGGTAGGGATAATAAGAGAAACGGTTAATACTTATTGTATTTGGGAAAAGGTCGTTGGTGGCCTTTTCCTTTTTTATCGACGTTCCACTTCTATAAGTGGGTGTTCCTTAGTATGCTTTGGTGGAGGTAGAGTCCTCCTTCGCCGCGAAGTATTCCTTTTGGGATATGCGGCTCGGCGAAACCATCCACTGGAAGCTTTCGTCACCGAAGTCTCGATGTTCAGCATTAGTTGAACGAGTTCTGTTTATTTATCTTGCTGGGGTTGCTCTGGGATGGTATAATTTTGCAAGAGAGGTGGTGAGACGATGGAGAAAGAGATCAAAGAAATGCTCGGGCTCATACTCAATAAACTCGTTGGGTTAGAGTCAAGAATGGAATCAAGAATGGATAGCTTAGAGTCGAGACAAGATGAGATATATTTGGTTGTTAAGGCTATAGAACATAACAACCAAGTGCATAGGGCGGAGATTGATAATCTATAGTATTCGGTAAGCTATGTGGAAGGTACGATAAATGCTATAAGTGACGTAATTACAACACGGAAGGCGATATAATGAAATATAATAGCAAAATAACGTTTAGCCAATAAAAATGCCCTCTTTAGTCGAGACAACTATAGAGGGTATTTTTATTGGCTTGGAAAGAACTTTAAGCATGGTCGAAGGTAAATCCAGTAATGTGTCGAATCTATAATCCAGAGCGGGGTTTGAAACTTTGGAGGGGAGATTACACAAACATGCATGCAAAATTTTTAAGGACAAAAGTAGTGGGTCACATTTTTTTAAACATTGTGCTCGTCCTGATATTAATACTAAATAATTCAGCTCTGGTTTTGGCCTCCGACGTTGGAGTTTTGAAAGAAATTCGTTTGCTACTTAAAGACCAATATGTGGATCCGGTCTCAGCTGATGTATTAAACGCTCCGACCGTAGATGAGATGCTGAAACGGCTTGGAGATCCCTACACGATGTATTTATCACCGGAGGAATACCAGGGTTTTATTGAGAGCATAGATATGCGCTTTTCTGGGATCGGGATTAATATTGAGATAGTTCCAGAAGGGGTAAAGGTGTTATCTGTTATTTCCGGTTCACCAGCGGAAGAGGTCGGGTTAAAACCAGGAAACGTGATTATACGAGCAGATGGGCAATCCTTGGTTGGACTTTCCTCAGAAGAGGCTGTGAACTTACTTCGTGGACTAGAGGGTAGTGCAGTTAAGATCGGTGTAATTCAGGGAGAGGAAACATGGGAGTTAACCGTTATACGCCGAGCCATTATTAGTCCTACAGTGACAGGAGAAGTCTTAAGTGGGCATATAGGCTATCTAGATCTAAATTCCTTTGGTAGTGATACGACTAAAGAATTTGAAATGATCGTCAATCAGTTAAGAAGTGAAAAGGTCAACGGGTGGATTGTGGATTTAAGAGATAATGGGGGAGGATACTTAAGTTCAGCCCTTGACCTTGCGGGCTATTTTATAGGCTCAGAAGTCTCAGTGCAAATTAAAGACCGAACAGGGGAATTTTCTCAGTTTAAGGTATCAGATCCTGATTTGCGGTTTACTCAACCCGTCATTTTCCTGACAAATGAAAACAGTGCCAGCGCCTCCGAAATCCTCGCTGCTGCGGTCAAAGACCATCAAAAGGCGTCACTCGTAGGGACAACGACCTATGGGAAAGGGACGGTTCAGAGCATGTTCCATCTTGAGAGTGGTGGAGTGCTTAAAATGACCGTCGATCGCTTTTTCTCGCCTCTGGGACATGATATCAACATCGTAGGAGTTAGCCCCGATGTAGAGATCCAGCAGGCAGATTCACTTAAGGTAGCAGAATTAATGTTAAACGATACGGCTGTTGCTCTTGAATTGGGTAGAACGGACGATTATTGGGAAGCTTGGCAAGAACTAATGGGAGTTGCTTCACCGAGTGCCTTACCATCGGGTTTTAATTATCCATATTATTATCCAAGTTACCGCATGGTCAGCGAATTATGGGAGATTCCGCTCGACAAGAAGTTTACAGTACACTTTTCTGGGTTGGTCGATTGGCAGAGCGTGGACAATACAAGCATAGAGCTGATTAACAGCGAGACAGGGGAGAGGACGCTTGCAGCGTTTGAACCCTTGGGTCCTTCCGATGTGCAAGTCATTCCGCAAGGAGCTTTAACCCCGGATACGACCTATTGGCTGATCATCCATCCCACTATCAAGGGTGTATCAGGCCAGGTGCTTCAAGAAGGGGGCTTGGCGGTTGCGCAGACGATTCAAAGGGATGAAGACGCTGTGGGCACTGGCACTTCTCGGATTCAGTCCTTTAGGATTAATGACTTGGTAAGGGCGGGGAACTTGATGAATCCTCGTGATTTAGACTATGGTTTAGCTATCAAGGATTTAGGGGCAAGGCCATAGGACATCAGATTGGGGGATAGATCATGATTTATGAAGTGTGTGCTCTTGTGGGTACCATTATTTTAGGGGTGATCGGCATCGAGGTGATGCTTTGGGTTCGATCGGTTCGGAAGCTCACGGATCAGGCAAGCCAAACCATGAAGGAGATCAATACTCATTTGCCTTATATGCTTGCTGATGCGCAAGCAGTTACCACCCTTGTGAGACAGACTAGTGAACAAGTGGGCGGAACGGTAAATGAGGTTGCTGTCAGTCTAGAAGAGTTAAGAAAGAATCCATTGCGTCTTGTTACAGTCTTCCTGTTGGCAGCCAAACAAGTGATCGAGCTTTGGAAAGAGATTCGCAGCCGGAAATAAAGAAGCCCTGAACAGCAAAAGTTGCGGTTCGGGCTTTCTCTTTTTTCTTCCACTTCGAAGACTCCCACTTAATAAGGGGGAGTTCCAGAACAAATTCACTCTTCTTGAAGAGGGAGCTCCGTTTGTACAATTATCTGAGGATCCATTTCAGGACTATTTTGGGGCGATTGCTCTGTTGTTTGAGCGCTCCGGTATTATAGGACGCAACGTCTTGACGCAGTTCTTTTCCGCTTTTTGGGGCAAACATGAGGCCGACTACGGCCCCAGCAAGGCCTCCAACGAGGGCAGCTATAGCGATAGTGCCGAGGTTAGTATTCTGCTGAGCCTTTTGTTTCGCTGCATAGGATCATTCCTTTCGTTATATTGTACTTAATGTATTCTATCATATTGCCGATAAAAAACGTCGAAGTATTAAGTACTGTATAGAGCAACTAAGAGAGTGTTACATATGGGGTTGCCTGCTTTTATTTTTGTTTAAGCATAAGCTTAAAGGATTGATTTCTAGGGAAATATGATGTATAAATAAAAGGTGACCGAACAGTCGGTTCTGACGTAGAGTTAAAACCGCGGTAATGGTCGTACATAAAACTATTAATATGTGGGGGAAAAGGGAATTGAAAAAGGTAAAAGGGATAACTAGCAAGATCATGATCTTATTCGTGGTGCTGACGGGGCTCAGCATAGCTGCTGGCTGCAGTGCAGACAAACCCGCAACAGCGGTAGAAGAAAAATACATACCAGTGGAAGTAGAAGTGGCCGGCAAGAAGACGCTCATCAATACTGCTGTTCTGAGTGGAAAGGTTTCTTCGGATACTGATGTCTCGGTCGTTCCGAAGGTTCCGGGTAAGGTGCAGTCCGTTAACGTGAAGGTCGGGGATACCGTTCATGAGGGAGAGGTACTCTTTACCCTCGACACCACGGATATGAGCAATACCTATCAATTAGCTGAGGCCCGCTATCAAAATAGTAAAGATCAGTGGGATTACGCTAAAACCTCCTTGGAGCGAACAAAGGTTCTCGCGGCAGAAAAGATTGCTAATGCTCAACAAACCCTGGCAAATACTAAGGCCCTCTTTGATGCAGGCGCAGCCTCGAAGGTTCAACTTGACCAAGCGGAGTTGGGTCTAAAGGAATTAGAATCGACCTTTGCTGGTCAGCTTGAACAATGGAGTGTGCAGGCTTCAGACAGCAGTCTGAAGTTAGTTGAAGTTCAGCTCGCCCAGGCGCGCGAGGCTTTAGATAATGCAACCGTGACTGCCCCTGTGAGCGGTATCGTCTCTCAGGTGAATGTTCAAGTTGGGAACATGGCTACGAGTGCCCAGGCGGCGGTGAGTCTCACCAATACTAGTAGCGTCTTTAGTTCGCTAAGTGTTGCAGAAAATTTAGTGAACCGCCTGACAAAAGGTCAAGGAGTCAAGGTCACAGTCCCTTCAGTCTCTGAGAATAGTTTAGTCGGAAAAATTGAACATATCAGCCCTGCTTCCGACTCTAAAACTCACCTTTATCCACTTAAAATCACCTTGGAGAATCCCGACGGTTTGATCAAACCAGGTATGTTTGCTAAAGTCGAACTGACGACTGATGAGAAGGCAGATGTTATGGCGGTTAAAAGTGAGGCTGTCGTCCTCAAAAACGAGAAGACTATTGTTTATGTAGTTCAAGAAGATAAAGCCGTAGCGAAAGAGGTTGCTACGGGTCTTGATACGGGTGTGGACATAGAAATCCTTCAAGGCTTAGACCAAGGTGATCAGGTGATTGTAAAGGGACAAACGTTAGTTGATGTAGGCCACAAGGTGAAGGTTGTGGGAGGGGAAAAGTCTTGAAGCTAGCGGAAGTTTCGGTTAAGCGCCCAGTCACAATCATTATGACAATGCTCATAATCATTCTCTTGGGTGGTATTTCTTTGACCCGACTCCCCATCGATCTTATGCCGAACATTGAAATTCCTGTTTCAATCGTAGTGACCCAGTATTCTGGAGTGGGTCCCCAGGAAATAGAGAAACTCATCACTAACCCCTTGGAAGGAGCCATTTCTACCGTAGGAAATATTGATACGGTGACTTCGACAACATCCGAGGGAAGCTCAGTTGTTATTGCCCAGTTTAAGACTGGCACGGATATGGACTTTGCGACTCTCCAAATGAGGGAGAAGGTTGATCAGATCAAGAGCCGTTTGCCATCTGAAGCTGGAGCTCCGATGGTCATGAAACTTGACTTAGGGGCGATACCGGTTGTTATATTGACTCTGAGTGGACATGATGCGGACCTTGCTAAGCTGCAGTCAGTTGCAGAGGATAAGCTCAAACCTCAGCTCGAGCGTGTGTCTGGAGCCGCTTCTGTTTCGGTTATTGGTGGGTATGAAGACCAGATCGAAATCAAAACCCATCTGGAGAAAATGAATGGATATGGCCTGACCATAAATTCCTTAGCCCAACTCATTCGTGCTGAAAATCTTAACGCCCCAGGAGGACAGGTTCAAAAGGGAACACATGAACTCACGATCCGGACAACCGGCGAGTTTGAATCTGTGGATGAAATCAAAGACCTAATGATTTCTCTACCTGGTGGAGGGCAGATCAGATTAAAGGATATTGCGGAGGTAGGCTTAGGGCATAAAGACGTCAACGCGATTACTAAAGCGAATGGCGAAAAAAGTGTAAGTATCGCTATTCAAAAACAATCGGGGACGAATACTGTAAAAGTAGCAGATGGGGTCAAAGCCGCTGTCGATGAATTTACTAAAGAATATCCTGATTTGCAAATCAAGACAGTAATGGATCAGTCTAATGACATTAAGCAATCTATAGAAACTGTCAAAAACGAAGCTATTATGGGCGGGATCTTAGCCGTATTTGTGGTGTTCCTTTTCTTCCATAATATTCGAACAACCTTTATCACTGCAACGGCGATTCCGATTGCCATGATGGCGACTTTTGCAGTCCTTTATTTTGCAGGAATCACGATAAATATGATGACCCTTGGGGGACTGACCCTGGCGATGGGACGCTTGGTGGATGATAATATCGTGGCCTTGGAAAACATTCATCGTCATCGCAAGGAAGGATACTCAAAAATTGATGCTGCTATCAAAGGAGTGTCTGAGGTCGGGATGGCAGTTTTTGCCTCCACGTTGACTACAGTTGCAGTTTTTCTCCCAATCGTCTTTGTTCAAGGAATTGTGGCTACGATTTTTAGAGAATTAGCGATGACGTTCGCCATTTCTCTTCTGGCCTCGCTTCTCGTTTCGCTAACCTTAGTTCCGACGCTTTCTGCCAAGCTTATGAAGACGGAAGTTATTCCAGAAGGTCGGACCGGAGTCAAAGGGCTTGTGGACCGCTTTAGCCGCGGTTTTGATAGGATCTTTGGGCGGGTTGAAGCGACCTATAAAAGGTTTTTGCACTATGCATTGCATCATCGCAAGACCGTAATGGCTATTGCGACGGCGGTTTTTATTCTCTCCAGTGCATCCGCTTTCAGCTTAGGGGCTGAATTCATGCCTGCGTCAGATGTTGGTCAATTAACGATTAACACGACTCTGCCGGATGGGGCAAAACTTCAGGACACCGAAGCCACGGTTAATCAAATTGAGAAGAAGCTGGAGACAATCCCAGAGATCGAAACGGTCTTCACCCAAATTGGGACCAACGGGGGATTTTCACTCGGGGGGGATACGGCTAATACCAGCTCAATCAGTGTCCAACTCGTAGCTTTAGCTGCCCGACAACGAGGTGTTGAGCAGGTGGGCGATGAGATTCGTTCTTTGACGAAAGACATTCCGGGCGCCGAAATAAAAGTGACGATTACGGATAATATGCAAATGGGTGGTTCCACAACTCCGATTGACATTGCTCTCAAAGGTGAGGAACTCGATGAACTTAAAACGATAGGAATGGAGATCCAGAAAATCGTTGCGTCAGTTGAAGGAACTCGTGAAGTGAAATCGAGCATGACAGAAGGGGTTCCAGAGGTAGTGGTAAAAGTTAATCGTCAGACTGCTGCCCAATATGGTTTATCGGCTGCACAGATTTCTCAGGCTGTCAAGGGTACCATTTCCGGAACAACCGCGACAACCTATCGGTATGAAGGATCAGAAATCGATGTCGTACTGAGTGGGGATGAGACCTTTAAAACGAGTCTTGAGAATTTAGGACAGACTCCGGTTCCCACACTTTCTGGGATCACCGTTCCCCTTAGTCAAGTGGCCGAAATTGAGATGGGACGAGGTCCGGTGAAGATTGAGCGTACTGGACAGACCCGTGTAGTCCATGTTACGAGTCAGATCATCAACCGGGATTTACGAAGCATCACGATGGATATTGAAACTAAGATAAAAGAGTATCAGATCCCTGATGGGTATACGTATGAAGTGTTAGGTGAGAATAAAGAACTTATGGAATCCTTTGCGGATTTAGGTCTCGCCTTAATACTGGCAATTTTGCTCGTATACATGATTTTGGCAGCCCAGTTCGAATCCTTGCTACACCCGTTTACGATCATTTTATCCTTACCCATGGGATTTTCCGGGGGAATGCTGGGCTTATTTATTACCCGAACAACCTTAAGCGTTCCTTCCTTTATCGGCTTGATTCTCTTAGTAGGTATTGCCGTGAGTAATGCTATTGTCTTGGTAGATTATATTATTAAACGCCGAGAACGGGGAGAGGAGCGGGAAGAGGCTATTGAAAATGCCGGGCCGATTCGTTTGCGACCCATTCTAATGACCACGCTGGCAACCATTCTTGGTCTTATGCCGATGGCCTTAGGAATTGGGGAAGGCTCAGAATCCATGGCACCGATGGCAGTGGTCGTTATTTTTGGACTCGCGCTCTCTACAATGTCAACTCTGTTGCTGGTACCAGTTATTTATACGATTTTTGAAGATATTCGAGATTCAAGGAAACGAAAAAAGGAAAAACAACTAACTAAATCGACTATAACCCATTCAGTATAAAGGCGAGCTTTGAGGATCGAACTTCGAGGTTAGAAACAAGCGTTGAATCCAACGCGATCGGTATAAGGAGATGATTTCGACTGGCGTCGCGAGAAGAAAAACAGACAGACATAATAAAAGCAGCAATTCGGGTTTTTTCTGAATATGGCTTCGACGGCGCAAAGATGGAATATATCGCTAAAGAGGCAGGTATAGGTAAAGGCACAATTTACGAGTACTTTGAAAGTAAGGAACGCTTATTTGAAGAAATACTCAAATTCAGCATACAAGAGTTTCGTATTGGGCTGAAGGAGAATATGGAACAGGGTGAAACGATTGAGGAAAGGCTTAGAAACTGCTCACGTTATAATTTTGAGTTCCTGAACAGCCATATGGATATCGTGCAAATCGTTATGCAGGTTAATACCCTTTCCAAAGAAATCCGTGGTCAACTCTTTGCAGAACACATGGCCATCCTAAAGCAATACACGGAGATGGTTCAGGCAGCTAAATTAAACGGAGAGATTCGTGCGGATCTCGATGAAGAACTAGCTACCTACTGTATTGTTGGAACCCTCGATTTATTCTCCAAGAAAAGAGTTTTGATGGATCATCGACCTCAAGATGAAGTTGACCATCATGCCATTGTGGATGTGGTGTTAAAGGGGCTCCAATAAGAAGGACCTTTTAAGAAAGTCATCCTTAATACTTTAAATTGAGCAAAAGGCAGTCGGCAAGATCCGGCTGCTTTTTGCGTATTCTTTACAAGATATAGGTTTAATATGAAGATAGCAAATAGATACTGTGGTAAATCGTGGTAAATAGTCGAACACTTTAGGTTCTATAGCTTGTAGTTCATAGTATAATAACAAAGTATGGAATATTATGTAAATGTGAAAATATTAAAATTACTAATGGGATTTTATGGTACAAAGGAAAGGGGACATTTATGAACATGAGAATTTGCCCTGATTGTAGAGGGAGATCCTATTCCTCTTACAGTGGGGAAAACTGGGAGTGCCCATATTGCGGGGCAGACCTTGGTCACGTATCAAACGAGCGATGTGATGCTCTAAAAGATCCGCTGAAAGAAAAAGCCCCTCCGAAAAAGTTGTATTCAATTAAAGGTGGGAGGATATTATCATAGTGGATGCGGTTTGGCCTTTGCCAATAATAGTGAGTTTCATTTTGCAATACCATAAATAGCTCCGTCAGTTTTGACGGAGCTATTTTTAATTTTAGAGTGGTATCTTTATCTGCAGTCTCAATGACCAAAATGATGAACAAGTCCTAGGATTGATATGGATTTTGTGCCACTAATTGAGGAGTGATCGAATCAAATGAGGGCGTTTCGGAAGTCGAATTAGAAAGAGACCCATAAAACGCATGGTTTAGACGACTGCTAGCCATAGAATAAGATAATGCTTTAACAGCAGATGGCAAATAAAATGGAGATTCTCCTTTAACGCCAAGTAATAAGCGATAGCGTTTATTAAGAAGCCCATATTGTGTTTCTACTATTAGAAGTTCAAGCACGGCAATTTCGACGTATTCCGGTGCTGCGTAGTCAAAGCGGTTCCAAGCATGGTTCATTTTTTCTTTTGTTGCTTCGATTTCTGCAAGTAGGCGTTCTGCCTCGCTTAGCGGGGGTTCTTCGGGGGGGCAAAACGACAAGAATATGCTTCTACATAATTCTCTCATATTAATTAGCCTCACCTCACTTACTATGCTTGACAAAGCAAAAGATGAGACTAATTTTATCTTTGCTTAGTCTGTATCATCATATGTGCGATTTAGTAGGATATGACAAAAAAGACTACAGCATTGGACCTCTATTAAGCATTTAATGCCGTGTTGTTATAAAACTCACCTCAATTGGGAAAGACTAGAAATAGTCTATAAATTTAAGAGGTGATTTATATTTTATTACCACACCGGCGATGTCGGAAATCCTCAGCGATATTCCTATGTGGGGTGATGTGCTTGTTTCTGTGGCAGGCCAGTATTTATCCTGTACTAGGACTGGAGAACGAACCAATTTCTAATGGAAATAATAACAAGTTCGATAGTAATTTAATAGCCACTACACAAATTGTGATCCGGCGGGGAGATACCCTTTGGCATCTGGCCCAAAAGTATCAAACGACAGTAAAGGAACTGGTAACGCTTAACCAAGTGAGAAGTCCCAATCAAATCAGAGAAGGACAATCTTTATGGGTTCCGAACGGAGAAGCTAAGAACAAATCTGAAGATCCTGCGACTAGTGTGACTGAATCTTCAGAGCAAGTCGCGGCAATTTTAACAAAAGAAAGTATACCTGAGAAAGTAATCAATACGCCATGGTGGGTGACTGTTTTGCGGAATATTCCAACCGTTGCCACAGTGTATAAACAAGGTTACAAGACAGCTAGTTTGAGCAAATCTCCTTCAGTACTGATTGAGTCAGAGATTAAAACCTACGATATAATTGTGAACCAAAACACAGAATCAATCGATCAGACCCAGAAGAGCACGCTCCATGATGTTGTGGATAACCGCACAAACTTTATGACCAATTCGGTTTCAAAGATGGCGACCGAAAATCAGATTCATTCTCGAGGATTGGGACGCTTTGTCACTAAAGAGGAAGTTGAACTATTATCCCGTGTCATCTATGGGGAAGCTCGGGGAGAAGATTTCTTAGGACAAGTAGCTGTCGGGGCTGTTGTACTTAACCGCTTAAAAGATCCTCGTTTTCCAAAAACTATACCAAGTATTGTTTACCAGTCTGGGGCATTCACAGCAGTCGATGATCGGCAGATTCATTTAGACCCAGACGATCAGGCTTACAAAGCAGCAGAAGCAGCCCTATCGGGACTGGATCCTACCAACGGGGCAATATTTTACTACAATCCACGCCTCGCCACAGACAAATGGATTAAGAACCGCACAGTTATCAAACGCATCGGCAACCATACGTTTAGTATTTAGCAGGGACTTGAGGGACTTGTGTCACACAGCGCTCGGTGCTTACGACGCAGAGCAAACTAACCGTTCAAGCTCCTACAATGGGGAGCGGGATACATCCTTCGGCGATATGATATATGAAAGAACCCGCCTACGGCGATAATCTCCACTGGAGACTATCGTGCCAGACTCGCCATCCTTGGCTCGGTTGGCGGCAGTGCACATCCCTGTGCACTGTCCCTTATCTGGGGTCGGTCGCTTGAACGGAAGTTTGCTTTTCTGCTTACGTAAAGACGTCGCGCTCGTGTGACACTGCGTCCCTGGCTTGTGGGTCCGGGAACGGAGAGACGGAAAATACGTACAGGTTGCGTGCAAGTGGGGATGGTTCCTGACTTGCATGGGTAACGATAGTTTGGGTGACGGCACATCATGTGCACCGTCTTGAATAAAGCAAAAAGGAAAAAGTCCTTAACTTGAGTGGTTGTGGGACTTTTTCCGTGATAGACATTCTAGTTTTTCTGTTGTCTCGGAGGGGCGTCCCCTCGGTGTAAGGTGAAGAAGGTAATTTCAGGGGGAACGTTAAGGCGAAGAGGAATTAGGCTTTCACCGATCCCGGGGTTTATGTAAAGGGGAACGCCGTTAATGACATGGTATCCTTCGTAGAATCCGAGGTCACCTAGATAAGTATTGGTGATGAGAGGTTTGAAGCCAGGTAAGCGGATTTGTCCTCCGTGGGTATGCCCGGTCAGAAAAAGTTCTGCTCCGTACTTTGCCACATCATCGAGGCAATCTGTGGAATGCGCTAAGACCAGGCGAAAGGGTGGGTTCGATTGGGTCATTGGGGAAGATGGTAACGTTTGATAGGCCAAATCTACATCGTCGTGAGCGGTGGCTGGATCGTCGACCCCAATAATCCATAGATTAAGGTCTGGCAAGTAAGAGGCTTCATTGAGCAAGTGAGTCCATCCTAGAGTTTTATATTGCTGTAGGTATCGCTTGAAAAGTGTTCGGGAAAGGTGGCTATAATCGTTATTTCCCATGACCACAAATTTTCCATAGGGGGCAGTAAGTCCGCTCAAATACGGATTAAGCTTATCTAAATCCGTGCGGGAAGAGATTATATCCCCAGTGATAACTATAAGATCCGGTTTCTGAGCCATTACATCCTCACGAAGGTGTTCAGGGGGAATCCGCAGGCTCTCTAGATGAAGATCACTGAGTTGGCAGATCGTTTTTCCCTCTAAGGCATCTGGCAGGTTGGGGTAAAACAGATCGAAGTATTGACGGGTTAAGGTTAGGGTATCGTGACCAGCCCAGCCGAAGACTCCTGCACCAGCCAAGGGTATTGATGTAAGTAACCAATGACTAGCAATAAAACCGCCGATTCTTTGAAAAAAGGTACGGCGTGTAATAGGTTCAGAGAGCGGGGCTGTGAGCTTTTTTGGCATTGTGTCCCTCCTTAATTAATCGTTACCCATGGAGTTGTCTTCAGAACTCTTCTGTTCTTAATATCATATCATGTTATTAAGTTACATTGAAAGTTGAAAAAGGAGGGGAGCATGGTGAAGTTCGGTGGAGATACACCTAATAATCCTTATGATCCCATCGGACCGCAGGGGTTCCCTAGATCACCTAATGGTCAATTAGGTCCGGGTTACTCTCCCGGTTCGATCCGTAATACACTAGGTTCAGGCCTTAAAGCAAGTGGCATTTTCCAAAAAGACGGACAAATCCAAAACCTAAGAGGGGGCTTCATAGGAGCAAAACAACCGAATTATCAAGGTACACAGTGGCAGGGTCCTCCGCCTGCACAGGGTATGGGCCTAGGTTTTACCCAACAAAGTGGGGGATATCCTCAAGATCAAGGATATAATCAAGGTATGGCAAATTATCAGGGTCAAACCCGTCAACTAGTATTGCAGGCGGCACAAGAGGGGATTAATGGCAACGGTGTAGCTACAATCTCTCCGGACAATAGTTTTCTGCTGATCGCTAATTTACCATCCCCACAAATGTTTCTCAGGCAAGGGCAAACAGGGGTATATGCTGCCTATTTGGTGGATGACAAAGGGAAGACTGGGTTTTTGGTAGGGGGGTTGCGTCAGGTCGGAAATGGAGTTTATCGGGCACATTTTCAGAGTCCAGTTCCGCTCCATCATTATAGTCGAGTCGTGGTTTCGGTGGAAAATCCAGCTCAGCTTGGGCAAGCTCCACAAGGTCCTATTCTTTTGAAGGTTAAGGAACCTATGGGAGTGATGAGTTTTCTTGGTCCAATGAAGACGACGGTCACCACCGTTTGGGGGAAAGTTACTGGACTGTTCAGTGGTGGCAAAAAAGCGCCATTAAGTCCGGAAGTAGCCCCACTCAGTCCGGAATTTCTTCAATCTTTGAACCAAGTGGGCCTTCCACCTGATACGACTGTTCCAGAGATCCCACCAGTCCCGCCAGCAACTCCGCCCATGGGACAAAATTAGTCTAACAGGCATTTCATAATATGTTCAGGGTTTAAGCATTTTATGAGAATCATCAAATGGGCAGGTAATTCATGATCTATGAATCACCTGCCTACTTTTTTAAGCTAGTTGATACCAGTTTTCTGCGTTCTTAAAGTTATTTAAGGAGCTTAGCATTAGCCAAGCTTTTTTAGTTATAACCCGAGTTTGGCGACATAAATTTCCAGGCCCTTGCAGCACAAGGGTTACAGCCCTCAACCACTATTTGTGTAGTCCTAACTTTTCGAAAATATTAACCCGAAAATATACTTTATTATCAGCATTTGTGGTATAATATTTGTAGTACTAACTGAGTTGCTCTTGGAGGCCACAAATGTTTCTAAAGAAAGTTACCATTAATAAAGAAGGCAAAACCTACAATTATTATAAAATTGTCGCTTCTTATAGAGATAAAGACGGAAAACCTAAGCATCGCCTCATTCAAAACCTTGGTGTCTTGTCTGAAGAGGATGCCACAAGGATGAAAATGATTCTACAGGTTCAGCAGGATGCTGATCTTTCACTAGCTAAAAGTTCCGACATTGTAGTCACAAAGCATTGGGTGTTTCTGCCCATCCTTTTATTACATTCGTTGTGGGAGAACTTCAACTTACATCGATTTTTCACTAATGGATTGCTCACAGAAGCTATGGTTCTCAATCGCTG
>NZ_JUEE01000034.1:0-25947 GCF_000802135.1 Desulfosporosinus sp. BICA1-9 | reverse complement strand
AGTTCGGTCGTTGTAGTAGAAAACGTTTTAACTACTTTCTTAGGCTTTAGATCAAGAGGACCAGTGAGTATACAAGCTACAACTGTTTCCTGGTGAACATCCAAGCCAGCACATGATTCCAAAATAGCGTCCATTTGAACCCTCCTTTAATTAATTGGCGGGAGATTCAGTAACCTGAAACTAAAAGAAATTTCTTACACGTGCTCAAGGCACACTAATTTGTACTCAAAGGTTACTGAAACCAGTTTCTTTAACGGGGGAAATTCCACCAATAAACTTGCGGATATTTAACTCCCGCCAATAAGAGTATTCCAAATGGAAGACTATGGAATTCGCATGACTGGAAAACATTTTCATTCTAATTTGTGAACGCCGGGGTTCATGATTGTTTCTTTATATATTTCTTGAAAATGTCGGCATATTTTAGAGTGCTATAGGGTTAATGCAGATCTTATTAGAGAGATTTAACTAACAACGTCGAAAGTTGTTGTGTTTGTTTGACTTGACTAGACAAGGTTTTCTATTGCGCTAAGCTATAATGTTACCAATAAATGGGTAAGAGGTGGCATTATGGCAGAATGGGCAACGTTAAAAATGGATCGGAGTCTGGGAAGTAGAATCTCAGTTGAAGGAATGTTTTTCCCTTTGGTATTAGGCGGGTTGTTGGCGAGAGGAAGTATCCTAGGCCTCCATCCCTTTGGGGTCGCGTTCGGAGCTGCTTTGATATTGAGAAGAGAAAATGGATTTCCGTTTGGTCTATTAGGAATTCTTATCGGCGTGATTTCCTTGAAAGACCTTTCCTTCGCTTTGCAGGTGGTGTTTATCTTAGGGGCTTTGCTGGTGACATTGCCCTCCGTACGCAAAAAGAAGAGTCAAGGAACGTATTTGGTTATTCTAACGGGTTTGATGGCAGCCATTATTTCAGGCTTTGCCATGAGTCTTGTCAAACCAGATCTTTATGCATTCCTTTCGGTGGGTCTTTATAGTGTATTATCAGGAGGATTTGCAATCATTTTCTGGTTCGCTTTGAGCCATCAGGAGGCCATTTGGAGTGGTGAATTCCAGCGTGAGCAAGGAATAGCCTGGTTATTTATTCTCATCGGACTGATTAGTGGACTTCAAGGTGTTCAATTTATGGAAATCAATATCTCCGTGGTCTTACTAAGCTTTTTCGTTTTATTTATATCTGAACGATACGGCGCGGGCACGTCAGCGGGTGTAGGTGCCTTATTAGGGTTTTTACCTCAATTATCGTTGAGCAGTCAAACTCTGATGGATGCAGGAATTTACGGTTTAGCAGGTTTTTGCACAGGAGCATTTCGTCGGTTTGGTAAACTAGGAATTGGAACCGCTTTTATAGCAGTAATGATGATGCTGACAGTCTTCTTGCAACAAGAAGTAATATATTCCCAGCTTATTTCCTCTACCCTAGGTCTATTTCTCTTTTTATTATTACCTGGAGCTACTCCAAAAAAGGACTTTTTAAAGCCAAAGGCGATTCCCGAGATTGAAACAACTGTTTCTAAAGTAAAGGCCTTAGCTGAAATTTTTGACGAAATTGCTTTAAGCTATCAAGCGGCTGAGTCAGAGACGTTTGACTTGCGTCCAGAAGTTTCGGAATTGATGAATGTCCTAGTAGAGCGTGTGTGTCATTCTTGTCCTACAAAGGATGCCTGTTGGAATCGAGAGTTTTACAAGACCTACCATATTTTCTTTGAACTGTTTGCATTGGTAGAGAATCAAACCGATGTAGCATTAAAGCAACTACCTGTTGAGTGGAAGCGTCATTGTGGGCGTTTAAAAGAAATTTTGTTAGGGGTTCAATTTATCATGGAACAAGAAAAGAGTCAGGAGACATGGCGTCGTCGACTGGTACTGAACCAAGAGGCCTTGTCACGACAGTTTCTTAATGTCTCGCATGTCATAGGAAATTTAGCTAAAGAACTCCATACTCAGCATAACTGGGAGATCGTCAAGCCATCAAATTTAGCTCGCCGTCGCCGACATTTCCTTGATGTAGGGGTATCGACATTTACCAAAACTGGCAATTCAATGAGTGGAGACAATTATGCTTCGATAGCTTTCTCGACAAGTCAGCATGCTTTTGTGCTGAGTGATGGTATGGGTGTGGGAGAAAACGCTGCCAAGTTAAGTGCTACCGCCTTGACTCTTCTGGAGCAATTATTGACGACAGGGTTTGAACCAGAAGGCGCAATTCAGGCACTAAACTCCATCCTAGTTATGCGTTCCCCTGAGGAAAGTTTCGTAACGATTGATATGGCTATTATTGATTTGGAATCTACGAATATTAAACTAATCAAAGTGGGAGCGTCTGCCACGTATTTGATCAGTAAGGATGGAGTTAAGTCCTTTGACTCGTCTAGTCTTCCTGCGGGCATATTAAACCAGATTGATACCCCGGTTATTGAGACGAAGATGGAGAACGAGGAAACTTTAATATTATTGACGGACGGGGTACAGGATGTTTTAAAAGAAGGTACGGATTGGATTCAAGAATTCTTAGTGAGAATTGCCCTTAATAAGTCTAAGTCTCAGGAAATTGCGGAACTTATTGCCGCGGAGGCTCGCCGCATAGGTGGCGGAGCACTTGAAGATGATGGAATCATATTAGTTATCAGGAAAAGCTGTTGGAGCGATTGAGGCGTATTTTTAAGGAAAACGAGGGGATGATAATAGGAAACACGTAATCAGGTGGAGTTTTGACTCCACCTGATTACCATGAGGATCTGCTGGATAAATTTACTTGCTAGCAGGATAACAGAAATATGTGTCGAATCAAACAATTATGTCTTATTGGAACTACTCAGAATCCTAAGTTTAAAACCTTAGACTGAGGGTGCTGCAGAGTTTTAAATTCTGGCTATAATGGAGCCAATCAAATTAATTTAAGGGAGCGGATTAAAAAATGGCTTGGGATGCTACAAAACTTAAGGACTGGCAGATTGCCGAAGAGGCCGAAAAAAACATGCCTACTGTTGAACAATTAATTGAAACGTTGTCACTCAGGAAAGAGGAAATTATCCCCTACGGAAAAACACCAAAAGTAGACTTTCTGAAAATGATGGAGCGCCTTGGAGATAAACCCGATGGCAAATATATCGAAGTAACAGCTATTACTCCAACGCCACTTGGTGAAGGGAAAACTACGACGACTCTGGGGCTTATCGAAGGACTCGCTAAGAGAGGCAAGAACGTTGGTGGCGCAGTTCGGCAACCGTCCGGCGGACCTACGATGAATATTAAAGGTACTGCAGCTGGTGGTGGAAACGCTCTGTTGATTCCGATGACTGAATTTTCTTTAGGACTCACAGGGGACATTAATGACATTATGAACGCTCACAATCTTTGCATGGTTGCACTGAATGCCCGGATGCAGCATGAAGCAAACTATACGGATGAAGAGCTTGCAAAGCGTGGCTTGAAACGCTTGGACATCGATCCTAAGAATGTTGAAATGGGCTGGGTAATCGATTATGCAGCTCAAGGCCTGAGAAATATTATCATTGGTATTGGCGGTAAAAAAGATGGCTTCCAAATGACATCTAAATTCGGGATTGCTGTTGGATCAGAGTTAATGGCAATTTTGGCCGTCGCTAAAGATCTTCCGGATCTTAGAGAGCGAATTGGCAAAATTATCGTTGCTTATAGTAAAACCGGCCAACCTGTTACCTCTAAGGACTTAGAAGTCGATGGCGCAATGACCGCCTGGATGCGTAACACGATTAATCCAACCATTTGTTACACAGCTGAAGGTCAACCTGTCATGGTTCATGCTGGTCCGTTTGCTAATATTGCTATCGGGCAATCTTCCATTATTGCGGACCGCGTTGGTCTCAAAATGTTTGATTATCATGTTACGGAAAGCGGATTTGCAGCAGATATTGGATTTGAGAAATTCTGGAACGTTAAAGCTCGCTTGGGCGGCTTAAAACCAGATGTTTCCGTTCTCGTAGCAACTATTCGTGCTCTTAAAATGCATGGCGGCGGACCTGCAGTCGTACCGGGTCGTCCATTACCGGCAGAGTATACCCAAGAAAATCTCGAACTGGTTGAAAAAGGCTGCGCTAACCTGCTTCACCATCTTGGAATTATTAAAAAATCTGGAATTGTTCCAGTTGTCTGCATTAACGGTTTCTACACAGACACCCAAGCAGAAATTGACTTGATTAAGAAAATTGTCAGGGCTGCAGGAGCTCGTTGTGCTCATTCTGATCACTGGCTCAGCGGTGGAGATGGTGCTTTAGAATTAGCAGATACAGTTATGGATGCTTGCACAGAAGAATCCCAATTCAAATGCCTCTATCCATTAGAAATGCCACTGCGTGAACGCGTTGAGCTTATCGCTAAAGAAGTTTACGGGGCAGACGGCGTAGATTGGTCACCAGAAGCAGAAGCAAAGGCTAAGAAATTTGAATCAGATCCCTATTATGCCGACTTCTCCACTATGATGGTTAAAACCCATTTGAGCCTATCCCACGATCCCACTCTAAAAGGTGTGCCAACAGGCTGGAGATTACCGATCCGTGATATCTTAGTCTATGGTGGAGCGAAATTCCTTTGCCCGATGGCCGGAACAATCAGTTTGATGCCTGGTACAAGTTCAGACCCCGCTTACAGAAGAATTGACGTTGACACCAAGACTGGTAAAGTTAGCGGCTTATTCTAAGATTTTGTAGAGGCAATTCCATGAATTGCCTCTACAATGGTTCTTAGACCAAATATTTTTAGGGCCTTGAGAAATCGGGCCCTTTTTTTATTCTAGTTGAGGCGATATATGAATTAACCCTACTATTGCTAGTGATCAATTTAAAGTGTTAGAATAGTTAAGGAAAATAGGTTTGAAATTTTAATTTTTCGTAGAAGCTATAACTACAACCATAACCATAGCTTAAGCAGGCCAATGTATTTGGATTAATAGGGATTTGAATCTTTATTGGCTGATGCTTGTTTCGTAAAGGGGATTGAAGGTATGTACGAAAAACTACGCACTCACATATTACCTCAATTGATCGATCCCAAAACTAAAGTTATGGTCGCAGTATCTGGTGGTCCGGATTCAATGGCTCTATGTCATATTCTTTGGAGATATGTACAAGAGGATGAGGCAAAAAGAATTTCCTTAGTGTTAACACATGTTCATCATGGTGTTCGGAAAGAGTCAGATTCCGAGTTGCACCTTGTTCAACAGATGGCAGCCAAGTGGGGAATCCCCTGTCTAATTCACCGTTTTGATGCCAAAGGATTTGCTAAAACCATGGGTCAATCATTCCAAGAAGCGGCGCGAGAATGGCGTTACGCCCGTTGGAAAGAGGATATGCTCAGAGAAGGTTGCTCACTTTTGGCAACGGCGCATCATCTTGGGGATCAAGCTGAAACTATACTTTATCGATTACTTCGAGGAAGTGGAACTGCCGGCTTGGCTGGAATATATCCGACTAAAGACTCGATCATACGCCCTTTGCTATCGTTTACAAAAGCCGATATTCTGAATTACTGTGAGCAAGAGGCAGTGCCTTTTGCGCTCGACCGGTCAAATCAAGACCCTATTTACGTACGTAATCAAATCCGGTTGGAGTTGATACCTGAGTTAGAGAGGAATTACAACCCTCGAATTCAGGAGGCCCTTGGTCGTACAGGAGAGCTTCTTCGTTGGGATGAAGACTATCTAACTCAGCAAGTCGACCTTTTCTGGGAAAAGTACCATTTCAGAGATTCCCAGGATGCCATCGGCTTAAGCCGTGAGGTCTTTGCTGAACCGCCTGCCATACTGTCTCGCCTGTTACGCAGAGCGGCCACATTGGTCGCGCATGAACCCCGAGGGTTGGGATACTCCTATGTTGCAAAAATTATGGATTCCCTGGGAAAGATCGGTTGGATGCAGGACATACCGGGTATGACGATAAAAATCACGGCTGAGGGTATTTGGTTTAAAGGACCTGCAATATCTGTACAGCAAGATGAGGTTGTGTTTCCAGAGATACCTATAGTTCTGGGGCAGTGGGCAGAAATTCCTAATTTGAACATGAATATTGGATTATTGAAGGACTGGAGTCCTAAACCCATGAAGGATGATTCACAAAGTTTGGGGGATATAGTAGCAGTTTTTGACCATGACCGCTTAGCCCAGCTACCGGTACAACTGGTATGTCGTACACGTTGCCAGGGAGACAAAATGTGGTTTCAGGGTGTAGGGCATAAGTCCCTCAAAAAGGTTTTTCAAGAAGAAAATATTTCTGTCGAAGCAAGAAATCATATGCCACTGATTGCTTGCGGAACAGAAGTGCTTTGGATTCCTGGTGTTCGTCAGAGCGACCTTTACCGCCTTGGAAACGAAGGGAAAAAGGCTTACTGTATTTTCAAACACAAGTGCGAGTCTAATTTGAATTCATTGTAAAACCTAATACTGCATGGTATAATATGAGGAATTGCTTTGTAATGAGGCAGTTTCCTAACTAGAGAGGAGGACCATATTTGAAGGTCTTTAAGAATGCGGCAATTTATCTTCTAATAATTCTCATGGCGATTATGTTAATTAAATGGTCGACCCCTCCCGTTAGCAAAGAGATTGGAATGGATTATAACGCTTTTAAAAAGGCAGTTGTCGAGGATCAGGTTAAAAGTGTCGTCGGTGTCGTAGAAGATAATTCTACAAAGTACACAGTCACAATGAAGGACGATAAAAAGCACGAGGTAGTTGGCCTGGCCAATGATCAACAACTTGCAACAGATTTATATTCCCGCGGCATTAACTTTGTCGTTGAACCACCCCCTAAGTCTCCGTGGTGGGTCGGACTTCTAACCACAATGCTCCCCATTATCATCATTGTTGGTTTGTTCTTCTTCATGATGCAACAAAGCCAGGGTGGTGGAAACCGGGTAATGCAGTTTGGGAAAAGTAAAGCCCGTCTTGTCGGGGAAGACAAGAAAAAGGTGACATTTGCCGATGTTGCCGGAGCAGATGAGGTTAAAGAGGAGCTTGAGGAAGTCGTTGAATTCTTGAAGCAACCGAAGAAGTTTCATGAACTAGGGGCGAAGATTCCTACCGGAGTTTTATTGTTTGGCCCTCCTGGAACTGGTAAAACCCTCCTTGCTCGTGCTGTCTCTGGAGAAGCAGGCGTACCATTCTTCAGCATCAGTGGCTCGGATTTTGTGGAGATGTTCGTAGGAGTTGGAGCTTCACGAGTTCGAGATTTGTTTGAACAAGCCAAGAAAAACGCCCCTTGTATCGTATTTATTGATGAGATTGACGCTGTTGGCCGGCAACGGGGAGCTGGTTTAGGTGGGGGGCATGATGAACGGGAACAAACCCTTAATCAACTTCTTGTAGAGATGGATGGATTCAACGGGAACGATGGTGTTATTATTATCGCGGCTACGAATAGGGCAGATGTCCTTGATCCCGCGCTTTTACGGCCAGGTCGTTTTGATCGCCAAGTTGTGGTGGATGTTCCAGATGTTAAAGGGCGCGAAGAGATTTTAAAAGTCCATGCCAAGGGCAAGCCAATGACAACGGATGTAGATCTTCAAGTGATTGCTCGACAAACCTCTGGTTTTACAGGCGCAGACTTGTCCAACTTGCTGAACGAGGCGGCACTTCTCTCTGCTCGTCGGAATGAAACTCAAATTAGACAGCAGGCGTTAGAAGATTCGATTGAACGAGTTATCGCAGGACCGGAGAAAAAGAGTCGAGTGATAAGTCCCTTTGAACGGAAACTAGTTTCGTATCATGAAGCGGGGCATGCCTTACTCGGAGAGCTTCTCGCTCATACGGATCCCTTACACAAGGTATCAATTATCCCGCGTGGAAGGGCAGGGGGATATACTCTTCTTTTGCCGAAAGAAGATCGCAATTATATGACCAAATCCCAACTGTTGGATCAGGTAACCATGCTGCTAGGCGGGCGAGTGTCTGAGGCTTTAGTACTTCATGAAATTAGTACAGGTGCCTCTAATGACTTGGAGCGGGCGACGGGGATAGTTCGGAAAATGATCACAGAGCTGGGCATGTCCGAAGAACTGGGCCCTCTAACCTTTGGTCACAAAGAAGAGCAAGTCTTCCTGGGCAGAGATATTTCTCGTGATCGTAGTTATAGTGACGCAGTGGCCTACTCGATTGACAAGGAAGCACGCCGCATTATTGATGAGTGCTACCAGAATGCTCAGAATCTCATACAGCAAAATATTGATAAATTACACGCCATTGCTGAGGCGTTGATGGAGAAAGAAACCCTGGATGTTAAAGATTTTGCAGCTCTGATGGAAAAGTTTGTGGTTAATGTGGAGGCAGTCGAAGGTCGCGAAGTTTCTATAAGTTTAGAAAAGGGTAGTCCGCTAGAAATCGCTGAAAAAAGTGGTTCCCAGGATTCAGACTTGCCAAGTCAAACAGTGGACATTGAGTTAGATAAAAAATAGTGAACTCGTTCAACTAAAGTCGAGAAGCAGAGTACAGTGTACCACTCCCACTCATATAGAAGTGGGAGTCTTACTAGATAAGATTCAGGTTAGATCACTTTGAGGGGAGAATCTGAGATGGAACGTACATTCATTATGCTGAAACCAGATGCAGTTCAGAGGGGTTTAGTGGGTGTGGTGATTGCCCGTTTTGAGAAGAAGGGGTTAAAACTCGCCGGCATGAAGTTGATTCAAGTGGATCGTGCCCTTGCTGAAGCACATTATGCAGAACATCGAGGCAAGGGGTTCTTTGAACCGACGGTCAGCTATATTATGTCCTCTCCGGTCGTCGCGATGGTATGGCAAGGGAAAAACGGGGTGTTGCTGGCTCGCGAACTAATGGGATCTACAAATCCAGCGAATGCCAATCCAGGCTCTATTCGGGGGATGTATGGGATGGATATTAGTCGGAATATCATTCACGGCTCAGACTCGCTTACAAGTGCAGAACGCGAGATAGCGCTTTATTTTAAACCCGAGGAACTCCTAGATTATCAAAAAGCGGGCGACGAATGGCTGAGTGAATAAGAAAAGGGACGCCCGCATGGGTGTCCCTTTATTAAACTAAATAATAATATTCATTACGGGGTTAAGATATCCACGTTTAAGACTCCCAGTAAGTAGTGTTCCATGTTCAACTATAACTGAACGAGTTCACTTTATGAATGAAGCGGCCGCTACGATATGGGTATGGAGGTGTGATAAGTGTATTTAGATAAAAAAGAACGCGCTCTATTAGGTTTGGCCTCTGTTTTACTGGGATTTCTTTTCATAATTTTGATTAAGGCACAGGGAGTTGCGGGCAGTCAGGTGTCACTTCAGGAAACGGCTGTGCCTAGCCTAATTAAAACGGAACAAGAAAATCAACAACTCTCCACTGAGAATGAGAAGATACAGCAAGAATTGTTGAAATATGCCCAGGGTCAAAGTGCCTCCGCCTTGCTAAATCAACAAGTTCAAGAAGCTAGAATGAATGCAGGGTTAGTGGCACTTACTGGTCAAGGAATAAGGATTACTCTCGATGATTCAACACGCGTTGCCACCGGAGATGAAGATCCTAATATCTATCTTATTCATGAACAATACATTCGAGAGATTTTAAACGCTCTATGGAATGGTGGGGCAGAAGCTATTGCAATCAATGGTCAACGTGTAACGACATTTACGGAAGTGTTTTGCGGAGGGGCTTTTATCCAGATCAATGGGACCCGTCAAATGCCTCCTTATGTGATTGGTGCGATTGGTGATTCATACAATTTATCGGCAGCTCTTAAGTTTTATGGTTGGGATAGACTGGGTGAGTTTCAAGAGTTATATGGAATTACCCGTAAACTAGAGGTAATAAATGACGTCACAATTCCGGCAGGAAAACTTAGAGATTATCAGTATGCTGAACCTCTTAAGGAGGGATCTTAATGAAGCGTTGGAAAAGAAACTTAGCCTTGCCTGTCACCATGGTGGCAATCGCCTTAGGTTTTTTAATATCTCTTCAGGTTCAGACTCAAAAGAATGTATCCGCTGCTGAGCAGATTAGTGCGCAACGTATGATTCAGATGAAAGCTGTGCTGTCAAATTCTCAAGAGCAAAATGCTCAACTTCAGAAAACCCATCGCGAATTATCAGAGAGATTAGACTTAGCTCGGCAACAAGTAGGAACGGATCCTCAACTTCTTGTGCATTTGAAGCAATTACAGATGCACGCTGGGACTCAAGCGGTAGAGGGGCCCGGGATACAGATAAGTATTGATGACCGGAATAAAAAGGTTCTGTTTCCGCTCAGGACAGATGACATTTCTCGGATGATTAACACCTTAAAGTTGGCTGGTGCTGAGGCAATCAGTATTAACGATCAGCGGGTCGTTGCCTCGACGGCTATCGTCCTGAGTGGTAGTTCGACGATCTTGGTTAACCAAGTACCGATTAACCGTTCTGAGGGGATTCCTTATGAATTGACCGCGATTGGGGATCAAGAAACGCTTTTGGACTATTTTTCAAAACTTGAAGCTGTAACCCTCAAACAGAATGGTTTGACGGTAAGCATCGCGAGGAAAACAATATGTATACCATCCTTCAAGGGGGCGTATTCATTTCAACAAGCAAAACCATGGGATGCTCTCATTGAGTAGGTTGATGAAGTGTAGGGAGTGACAAGATTTTGCATTCAATGGCCCGCGTTAACCAAATCTTAGAAAATGCGGATTACTTGAGCTACATGGAAAAGATCGAAGATTTGGAAAAGGGACGTCCTTATTGTAAGCACGGCTTTGATCATGGATTAAGCGTTGCTCGGATCGCTTATGCGTATCTTCTGGAAAGAGGGGAACTTACCCTCTCGAAAGAGGGGGTTTACGCTGCTGCGCTGCTCCATGATATTGGCCGTTGGGTTGAGTACCAAACGGGTGAAGATCATGCAGAGGTAAGCGCACGGCTGGCTCTCCCCTTACTTGAAGAGAGCAATTTTAGCTCAGAGGATATACCAGTGATTCTAACAGGAATTCGTGAACATCGCAGACATCATGACGGCAATCTGACCCTTTTGGGAGAAGCTTTGGCGATAGCGGATGATTGTTCCAGAGATTGTCGTCATTGTGCCATGCAGACACATTGTCATAAGTTTAAACCTGAGATGAAACTGATCGTGTATTAGGGGAGGACATACAAATGCAAACATATGGCTTACGGTGGGTTACCCTCAATAATGTGTTAGAAGCAAAAATGGCCCTAACACAAATTGGTTCTGATCCTGGGGGAATAGCTCATATGGCGGGGAAAGCAGTAGGTAGAGCCATAAAATTAGAGCAGGTTCCTTTACGTGTAGCACATATTCTTAAACAGGAAATGCTCTCGGTGGGAGGGGATGCAGCTGTACACCGTGAGGTTATTACGAATAATGTGGAGGCCACTGATGTCATGTTGCTGGGTACAACTCGGCAACTGGAGAAACTGGTGCCAAAGATATTGGCCCAACCTTTTGGGCTTAAAAAAATTGGTCATGATTTAATGCTGTTACTAAAAACTCTCGAAATTTCGAAGATCCGCAGCTTGAATTGCCGAGGCTTGGAACTGAAGCTCGGGGAGCGCACATTGGTCATGGGAATCCTAAATGTAACCCCGGATTCGTTCTCTGATGGAGGCAGATACTTTAATCTTGAAAATGCCATTGAGCAAGCGGAACGTATGATTAAAGAAGGCGTGGATATTTTAGATATCGGCGCGGAGTCGACACGTCCCGGGCATGAGGAAGTGAGTCCAGATGAAGAGTGGCGTCGCATAGAACCAATCCTTAAAACTCTTTTGGAACGTGTCTCAGTTCCCGTCTCGATTGATACTTATAAAGCAAAGGTTGCAGCTAGAGCACTTGAAGCTGGAGCTCACCTGATTAATGATGTGTGGGGCTTGCAGAAAGATCCGGACATGGCTAGAGTTGTTGGAGAGTATAAGGCTCCTGTCATTGTGATGCATAATCAAGTAGGAACAACCTATCATCATCTTATGGGTGACATGATGAACTTTTTAAGACATAGCATTGAACTTGCTGAAGCACAAGGATTATCAGGAGATCAAATTATTGTCGATCCGGGAATTGGCTTTGGTAAAACCACAGAGCAGAATCTTGAGGTTATGGCTCGATTGGCCGAGTTCAAAACCCTCGGACATCCAGTTTTACTAGGAACCTCTCGCAAATCTATGATTGGCAAGACCTTAAACCTAACCGTCGACGAGAGAGTAGAAGGTACTCTGGCGACCAGTGTTCTTGGTGTCGTTTCGGGGGTGGATATCATCCGTGTCCATGATGTTCAAGCCAATGTCAGAGCAGTGCAAATGGCAGATGCTATAGTGAGAGGGCAGAGAGGAGTATATTATGAGGGGGCGTGACGCAATTCATTTGCGGGGCTTAGATTTTTATGCTTACCACGGGGCATTGCCTGAGGAGCAAGTGTTGGGACAGAAGTTTTTGATTGACATGGACCTTTTTCTTGATATGAGCAAAGTTGGCTCTTCAGACCAAGTTGAGGATACGATCCATTATGGGGAGGTATATCAGGTTATCAAAGCTTGTGTTACAGAGAGTAGATTTCTTTTAATCGAACGTTTGGCCGAGGAAATTGCTGGCCGCGTTTTAGGGCAGTTTTCGTGCCTCTCTGTACGGGTTGAAGTGCATAAACCACAAGCTCCGATTCCAGGGATTTTTAGAGATGTTTCCGTGGAGATTTGGCGTGAAGCCGGTGGACAAACATGAAGGTATTTTTAGGCTTAGGTAGTAATCTGGGAGATCGAGCCTATTATCTTAGAGCGGCGATTTCGGCCTTGGCAGGTCCAATGATTACGATTAGGGTAATTTCCCGCATCTATGAAACAGAACCATGGGGTGTTATGGATCAGCCTCTGTATTGGAATCAAGTTCTGGAAATTGAAACAACCCTTGAACCACTCCAGCTTCTTCATTATTGTCAGGGGATTGAACTTCAACTGGGACGAGAACGAAAAGTTCATTGGGGATCAAGGACCATTGACATTGATCTGCTTTTTTATGATAATATAGTCAGTGAGACTGAAGAATTAAGATTGCCACACCCACTCTTGGAAGAGCGAGAATTTGTGCTTGCCCCCTTACGAGAGATTGCACCAAACCTCGTCTTGCCCTCAGGAAGATTGATTTCTGAAGTATCCGGAGAAGGGAAAGTGTACCCTTTGGCACCTGAAAATTAGTACATTCAATGAGTATCAGCCACATCTAAAACAGGTACTTTGAACAAAATGTGCGAACTAATGTATAGTAGGCGATATCTAAGGAGTCGTACTGTCTGGTTAGAATTAGCACATATCATAATTGAAATTTAATGAACAACTATATATCTATAAAACCGCTTGGATCTAATTTGACCGAGACGGAGGGTAAAGAAGAAGTACCTTCACGTTCGTGAAGGCGTTTTTTTTACTAGTCAGGAAGAGTGAAACCAAGCGGATGCTCGCCAATTTTCTTAATGGACAAGTCGGCTAGGCGGAACGTTAATCTAGAGCTTAAGAGGAGGGGCGAGATGAAATTTGGAATTATTGGAGCAGGAATCGTAGGAACAGCCTTAGCAGTGCGGCTCGAAGAGGTTGGGCATGAATGTATCGGAGTTCATACCCGCAGTGATCGTTCATATCAGCGGTTTCGAAGTTATCTTAATAAAGATCATCTTTCCTTGGAGGAGCTTGTCCCTGCGGTTGAAAGTTTGTTCATTACCACGCAGGATGGTGTAATTCGCTCGATTGCAGAAACTCTCAGTGTTAGGGCTCTGATAAAATCAGGACAATCATGGATTCACTGTTCTGGCTCACTACCGTCAAACATTTTACGAGTAGAAGAGAGCTTACCTGTCAGTTGTTTGTCGCTACATCCACTGCAGGCCTTTGCCAGTGTCGAAAATGCCTTGGCAATTATTTCAGGAACTCACTTCGGGATCGAGGGGGACAATGAGGAACTTGGTGAGGGGATCGTCAAGGATTTAGGAGGAATCCCCCATAGAATCTTGCCAGACCAAAAGACACTTTATCATGCGGGTGCAGTCGTGGCCTCAAACTATTTGGTGGTACTTGCCTCGTTAGCAGTTGAGCTTTTCGCAGAAGCAGGAATCCAAGGGGAAGAAGCTCTAGCCTCTTTGCTGCCACTGATGAGAGGGACGCTTTTCAATTTAGAGCAGGTTGGATTGCCTCAGGCGTTGACTGGGCCGATTGCGCGGGGAGATGTTCAAGTAATACAAGGCCACTTAAATCACTTGTCACCTAGACTAGTGGAGATTTACCAAAGCTTAGGCTCTAAGGCTTTAGAGTTAGGAGAAAGCAAGAAGGCTCTGCAAGGGATAACCTACCCATTAGAGGAATTTGAGTTGTTGAAGTCGTTGCTTCGAAAATCGGTGCAACTGAATGACAACTAGAAAGGCGGAATAAGTAATGAGGAGAACTTCGTCTATTCCAGAATTGCGTGATTGGATAGCCTCTGAAAAAAAACTGGGGCGTAAAATAGCCCTCGTTCCAACCATGGGTTATTTGCACAAGGGACATTTAACCTTGATTGAGCATGCCAAACAAACCAATACCTTCGTGGTTGCGAGCATTTTTGTCAATCCCTTGCAATTTGGCCCTAATGAAGACTTGTCGCGTTACCCTAGGGATTTAGAGAGGGATGTCCGATTAATTCGAGACGCAGGGGTTGATGCCCTATTCCATCCCACAGTTGAAGAAATGTATCCCCGCCCCATGGTCACGTATGTTGAGGTGGGTGAATTGGATAAGGTGCTATGTGGTGCAACCCGTCCCGGCCATTTTCGTGGAGTAACAACGGTAGTCAGTAAGCTATTTCATATTGTCGAACCCGACATGGCCTTTTTTGGCCAGAAGGATTATCAGCAATATCTAATCATCAAACGAATGGTCAGTGATCTGAATTTCCCAATTGAGATTTGTCCTGTCCCGATTGTTCGTGAAGAAGATGGTTTGGCTATGAGTTCCCGTAATGTGTTATTAAAGACCTTAGACCGTCAGGAAGCCGTAATTTTGTCTCAAAGCCTTAATGAAGCTGAAGAACAGTTGCGGGCTGGACAACGATCGGCACGGGAAATAGAGAGACAGATACGAGCAAGGATCCATCAAGAGAGTCATGGCCTTATTGACTACGTAGAAGTCAGAGCTGCAGGAGATTTATCTGAAGTAACGGAGATTAAGGGCCCAGTGCTTATTGCGTTAGCGGTTAAATTTGGGACAACGAGATTAATCGATAATAAAGTAGTGGAGGTTGAAACGATTGTTTAGAACAATGATGAAATCTAAGATTCATAAAGCCACTATTACTGAAGCAAATCTTCAATATGTAGGAAGTATTACGATTGATAGCGCATTAATGGAAGCATCAGATCTTTTGGAGAATGAGAAAGTTCAAGTAGTAAACAATAACAACGGGGCAAGATTTGAAACGTACGTGATTTCCGGAGCAAGAAATTCAGGAGTGATTTGTCTAAATGGTGCAGCTGCCCGACAAGTACAAGTCGGAGATCAAGTCATTATAATTTCTTACGCAGTATTAACCGATGAAGAAGCACATCTATACCAGCCTAAAGTAGTCTTTGTCGATGGGGAAAACCGTGAGACAAAGATTTCTTCACAAGAAATACATGGGCAAAAATCCTAAAACGTTAGATGAGTTGACTTTGTACCCGGAACTATAGTCTGTGATCAAGAGAGGGCGAAAAATTATGAAACATACCATTAACGAAGGGTTATTTCAGACATTAGCTAAGGAGATTGAAATTCTCAAAAGAGACCGTAAAGCAGTTATTTTGGCCCACTATTATCAAAGACCAGAGGTCCAGGATATTGCCGATTTCGTAGGAGATTCCTTGCAGTTAAGTCAAAAGGCGGCCATGACAGATGCGGAAGTTATTGTATTTTGCGGTGTCCATTTTATGGCAGAAAGTGCCGCTATTCTATCACCCGATAAAGTAGTTTTATTGCCCGAGATGAAGGCGGGTTGTCCTATGGCGGACATGGTTGATGCCGAGGGTTTACGGGCTTATAAAAAGAGGGTTCCCGGAGTTCAGGTGGTCTGTTACGTTAATACATCTGCAGAAGTTAAAGCAGAGAGCGACATCTGCTGCACCTCATCGAACGCCGTGAAAGTATTACAATCTTTAGAGGGAAAAGATATCCTATTTATTCCGGACGAAAATCTTGGCCGTTACGCTGCAAATATCCTTGAGCGTCCAATTGAGTTCTGGCCTGGGTACTGTAAAACGCATGATCGCTTGACGAAAGAAGACATCCTTAAAGCCAGAAAAGCGCATCCCTCAGCCAAGGTAATCGTGCATCCGGAATGCCGAGAAGAAATATGTCAAGAAGCCGATTATATTGGTTCTACAGCAGGTTTAATCTCCTACGCTCAGAACTCAGAGAACCAAGAATTTATTGTGGGAACAGAGTCCGGAATTTTACATCGACTCCATCAGGTTTGCCCAGATAAAGAATTCTATCTTGCTTCAGAACGCTTGGTTTGTCCAAATATGAAAATGACAACCTTAGCTCAAGTTCGAGATGCACTTCAAACCCTCTCTCCCCGTGTTACGGTGAAAGAGGAGATACGAGTCAGAGCCAAGCAGGCACTGGACAGAATGCTGGCCTTATAAGCAGCAAAAGAGTAGGGGATGGGCAGATTGAGACGGTATTTATTCCCATGGTCCAAATCAGGGGTAAAGGTCTTTGACTCGGACGTGCTTGTTTTGGGAAGCGGTATTGCTGGACTTTATACAGCAATCAAAGCGAGTAAGCATTTACAAGTTACTGTCCTTACCAAGAAAACGATTGAAGAAAGTAATACTGAGCACGCCCAGGGTGGGATTGCGGTAGCTATTGATAAAGCAGACTCTCCTACCTTGCACTTCGAGGACACCTTACTAGCTGGCGCGGGGCTCTGTGATCCGTCGACAGTAAGGGTTTTGGTCGAAGAGGGCCCTACTTGTGTTGAAGAACTTATGGGTATGGGTGCTCAATTTGACCGCCAGGATGGGGAACTTGCCCTAACGCGTGAAGGCGCACATAGCCAGCGCAGAATACTGCACGCCTTGGGGGATGCTACAGGCTGGGAAATCGAGCGTGCTCTAGTTGCTAAAGCAAAAGACAGCCCTAACCTTACCGCCTTAGAAGGACGTTTTGTGGTGGATCTATTAGAGAATAATAAAGGGGATATAGTAGGAGCCCTAGTTCTTGATGAGGAAACAGGAGAGCTTGAAGGGCACTTAGCCAAAGCCGTAGTTCTGGCTACAGGAGGTTTGGGGCAAATTTATCGCTATACCACTAATCCCAGTGTTGCAACGGGCGACGGAATGGCAGTAGCCTTGCGTGCTGGGGCAGACTTAATGGATATGGAATTTGTGCAATTTCACCCTACGGCGTTGTTAATTCCTGATGCGCCCCGTTTTCTTATTTCGGAAGCTGTGCGTGGAGAAGGTGCTCATTTGTTGAACGCCGCAGGGCTACGCTTTATGGACAATGTTTTCGGGAAGGAACTTGCACCGCGCGATATTGTCGCTCGGGCAATCTGGAAGGAAATGAACCAAGGGCTCGTTTACTTAGATTTTCGGCCAATTGGGCAGAAACGAATTCTAGAACGATTCCCTACTATTCGCCAAACTTGTTTGAAATACGGGATGGATGTTTTGACTAGACCTTTGCCAGTTGCCCCGGCTGCCCATTACATGATGGGTGGGATTGCGACAAATTCTTATGGGGAAACCAGCCTCCCAAATCTCTATGCGGCAGGGGAATGCGCTTGTAATGGAGTCCATGGCTCGAATCGGCTAGCAAGTAACTCTTTGCTGGATGGATTAGTTTTCGGGGCACGCATCGTAGAGAAGATTAGAGAAAAGATCGAAGTAAAACGCCCTTCATGGGAGGGAGTTCTTAGCCCTGGAGGAAGTCTAAATCTAACCGGACCAGGAATTAATAAATCCGTACAACCATTAAAAGGTCAAGATTTGAAGAATCGGATCAAAGATTTAATGTGGGATTCTGTGGGTATTTTACGAGATGAGGCTGGCCTCAGGAAGGCCAAAGAATTATTAATGGCTTGGGAGGAAGACAACGTCCCAGCATGCTGTGTTGAAGACTTTGAAGCAGACAACATGTTGTCTGTGGGAGTGGCAATTGCTAAAGCCGCTTTCGATCGTCAGGAGAGTCGAGGCGGTCATTTCCGATCGGACTATCCGTTGCAGCTGGATGATCTTTGGCAGAAGCACTCTCTACAAAGCAAGGAGGGATATCATGTACGCTACGTTCCAGTTTCAGGAACTGATTGATCGGGCATTGAGGGAAGACATCGGGTCGGGGGACCTTAGTACTAGGATTTTGCCAGACGACTTGACAGGGTTGGCTAAAGTTTATGCCAAACAAGAAGGCGTAGTCGCCGGTCTGTCGCTGGTCGAGCAAGTCTTTCTGAGTGTAGATCCACGGATTCAGGTTCATAGCTTGGCCAAAGATGGAGATAGAGTGAAGGTCGGGAGGGTTGTGCTAGAGCTAGTCGGCTCTTTAAGCAGTATTTTACAAGGAGAGCGGACGGCGTTAAATTTCTTACAACACCTCTCAGGAATTGCCACAGCAACAAAACTAGCAGTCGATCAAGTCGCGGGGCTTTCAGTTCAGATCGTGGATACACGTAAAACTTTGCCAGGGTGGCGTGCTTTACAGAAATATGCGGTCAGGGTCGGCGGTGGACAAAACCATCGATTTGGGCTGTATGATGCGGTGATGTTAAAAGATAATCATCTTGCTGCAGTGGGTGGATTAACTGCGGCAGTCGAACGGATCCGAGTTCAAGTGGGGCATATGATTAAGATTGAGGTGGAGTGTGAAAGTATCGAACAGGTGAAAGAGGCTGTGACTTGTGGTGTCGATGTTATTATGCTAGACAACATGGGAATAGAAGAAATGCGAGAAGCGGTTCTTTATATCGACAAGCGGGCAATCGTTGAAGCCTCGGGAGGGATGCAGGAAGGACGTCTCCGTGAAGTTGCCGAGACAGGGATTGACCTGATTTCGATCGGTGCTTTAACCCATTCGGTCAAGGCGATGGACTTTAGTCTTGATCTTGGCGATATAAAAGCCTCAACGAAGGCAAGTTGGGAAAGAGGAATTTAGATGGTACGTCACGACATCCTTTACCTCCTCGCTGAACACCCAGAAGACTATGTGTCGGGTGAAAAGATTAGCCAACATTTGAAGGTTACGCGGTCAGCTATTTGGAAACAAATTAAAATTCTGAAAGAAGAAGGGTTTGAGATTGAGGCCCAGACGAAGAATGGTTACCGCTTATTGAAAACTCCCAATTCCCTTAATGAGTGGGTATTAAAGCAAGCGCTAACTACAACCTCGTTAGGGTGCACGATGGAGCTTGTAGATGTGTTGTCGTCGACAAACGATCATGCTAAAGGGCAGGCTCGTCTTGGCGCGGTTCACGGGCATGTTGTTCTAGCCAACAGTCAAAGTTCAGGACGAGGGCGCTTACAGCGGCAGTGGGAATCTCCGAGGGGAGGAATTTGGATGTCCGTAGTTCTACGGCCCAATTTATCCTTAGCGGATGCCTCAAAAATCACCCTTGCTGCGAGTGTTGCCATAGTAGATGCTTTGAGAGAATTGTTTCAGTTGCGTATCGGGATCAAGTGGCCGAATGACCTAATATACCAAGGTAAAAAATTTGCAGGAATCCTCGGAGAGGTTGTTGGGGAATGGAATGCTGTTCAAACCTTGATTGTGGGATTAGGCTTAAATGCAAATTTCCCAAGAGAAAAACTAAGTGATTCATTGAGCGCTATAACTCTTCAAGAAATACTCGGCTATGAAGTAGACCTCAATCGTTTGACCGCTGGAATCCTCAAAAATATGGAAATCGAATTGAAGTTGTTGGAAAATAAAGCGTTTGAAGAGTTAAGGCTCAAGTGGTCGGAAAGAGCAGTTGGTCTAGGCGAGGAAATAATAATCCTACGGGGTGAACAAGTGCTTCAAGGAGTCTTTAAGGGTATCTCAATCGATGGAGCCCTGCTTTTAGAAACCGAGGATGGAGAGAAAAGTTTTTCAGCTGGAGAAATTCAACTTAGATCCAAAAAGAGCAGCTATTTTTAAGTTTGTAAGTTCCGCTCTTGACGAACCTTTTTAGTGTAAGGGTTTTTGCAAAGCCTAATAATTTATAATACTTAAACTAAATTGGATTGCAAGCAGTTGAGATCTATTGTAAACTAAAATCCATAGAGAAGTTTACAATAGAGGGGGATTTATAGTGAATACGAGAAAATTAGCTATGACGTCTGTGATGGCGGCACTCATGTGTTTGGCAGGAATGATGCTTCACTGGGTTTCACCGGCGTTAGTTCCGTTCAGTGTTTTACCAGTTTTAGTTCTGATGTCCGGTCTTATTCTTGGGGCAGAGTATGCGGCTATGGCTATGGTGGTGTATTTAATTTTGGGACTCTTTGGGTTGCCTGTCTTTTCATCGGCACCATTTGGAGGATTCGGCTACATCCTAAAGCCAACCTTTGGATTTCTCCTTGGCAATGTAGCTGCAGCCTATGTTGTGGGCCGGGTGTACCGTGAAGGAAGCTATTGGAGTGCGATTATGGGTGTGCTAGCTGGACTGGTCACCTTGTATTTATTTGGTTTAAGCTATCTCTATATTATCTTACATTGGGTGTTGCATCGTCCGACAAGTATAGCTGGTGTTATGATGATTGGCTTTGTTCCATTTATTTTGGGGGATCTAATCAAAGCAGGAATTGCCGTCTGGGTTGGGCTAGAAGTAGTTCGTCGGCGTAGTCAAGCTACCTAAAGGGATTTACTGACCAAAGGAGCGTTATTATGATTCTTTTATTTGATGTGGGTAATACAAACATTGTGTTGGGGGTCTATGATGAGAGGGCAATGACCCATCATTGGAGAGTCTCTACTGATAAATCCCGTACTATGGATGAGTATGCGGTAGTTATTAAAAATTTATTCGATTTTAGTGGTTTGACATTTCAAAAAATCAGTGCTGTCGTTATTTCCTCAGTAGTTCCGCCCGTAATGCCCACTTTAGAAGCTCTGGTTCGAAAGTACTTTGGCGTTGAACCCCTAGTTATAGGGCCCGGCATTAAAACGGGGATGCCTATCGTTTATGACAACCCTAGAGAAGTTGGAGCTGACCGTATAGTAAATGCTGTGGCGGCTTATGCTAAGTATGGAGGACCGCTGATCATTGTGGATTTTGGCACGGCGACGACGTTCTGTGTAGTATCCAAACGTGGAGAGTATTTGGGCGGATCAATAGCTCCTGGAATCGGGATTTCAACAGAAGCGTTGTTTCAGAGGGCTTCGAAGTTACCTCGTATCGAAATGGTTAAACCGACAGCAGTGATTGCAAAAAACACGGTAGCTGGAATGCAATCCGGAATTTACTATGGTTTTACCGGCCAAGTTGACGGGATTGTGAAACGGATGAAGGCGGAGTTAGGATCTGACACTAAAGTAATCGCGACCGGTGGATTAGCGGAAATGATTTCTCAAGAATCTGATACGATTGAAAAGGTAGACCCATTTTTAACCCTTGAAGGGTTGGTATTAATCTATGAGCGGAACAGGAATAATAAGTGAACTCATACCCCCACTTCTAAAAGTGGGGGTATTGTGAAAATCGGATAAGAGGAAAAAGACATGAAGCTTGGAGATTATGATCTTGGAGTCCCGGTGTTTTTAGCACCTTTAGCAGGTGTCACGGATAAAGCATTTCGTGAAACAGTCTGCTCAGTCGGTGGTAAGTATGTTTGGACTGAAATGATCAGTGATAAAGCCTTGACCTATCAAAACTCAAGGACCTTGAGTATGCTCGACTTGCATGGAGAGGCAGAACCTAGGATTGTACAGCTTTTTGGTTCAGATCCCGAGACAATGGCCCGGGCTGCTGTATTAGCGATAGAATGTAGCGCCAATGTCATCGATATTAATATGGGTTGTCCTGCTCAAAAAATCGTAAAAAACCAGGAAGGATCGGCGCTACTCAAGGATCTTCCTCGCGCACAAGCTATTGCTTCAGCCGTTGTGCAAGCGGTAGATGTGCCGGTGACAGTGAAAATGAGGCTGGGTTGGGATGACAACAAAATGGTGGCTCTCGAACTGGCGAAAGGGCTAGAGTCTGTTGGAGTTCAAATGCTCACGGTTCACGGGCGAACTCGAGAGCAATTTTATTCAGGCTATGCAGATTGGGATTGGATAGGACGAGTCAAGCAAGAAGTCAGCATCCCGGTTATTGGCAATGGGGATGTTTTCAAACCTGAGGATGCCAGTCGATTGATTGAGCAAACAGGCTGTGATGGGGTCATGATTGGACGAGGTGCTCTAGGAAATCCGTGGCTGATCCTTAGAACTCAGCATTTTTTAAATTGTGGGGAACTATTACCTGAACCGACCAAGGAGGAACGTATCCATATTGCGTTGCAGCATTTTGACCGAGTTTTGCGTTATAAAGGAGAGCGAATAGGTCTTAACGAAATGAGAAAACATGCTGTATGGTATATTAAAGGGTTTTCTAAAGCTGCCCAACTCCGAGATGAGATTATGCAAACCAAGACGATTGAAGAAATGCGAACAATCTTCAGTCGTATATTGGAATAGGAGAATAGTATTTGTAGAAATAAGAAATATTATGGGTGCAATGCTCGTTAAGGAAAAGAGCCTAATCCTTGACAATAATTTGCAAGGTCCTTATAATAACGAGTAATGTAATTGAGGAATCTTTTTTAAGAAGTTCCTAGACTAAAGGGAGTACGCATACCATAATTGGAAAAGCGCGCTACATGAGATAAGCCGCGTAATGCGTAGGACGAGAAAAGGGAGCGAGGAAATTATGGCTGAAAAAGAAGTCATTCTAACATTAGAAGGCCTCAAAAAACTTGAGGAAGAGTTGGAACTATCTAAAACTGTGAAACGCCGTGAAGTTGCTGGACGCATAAAGCAGGCTATTGATTTTGGAGACATTAGTGAAAACTCAGAGTATGATGATGCTAAGAACGATCAGGCCTTTATCGAAGGACGGATTATAACTCTTGAAAAAATGCTTAGAAATGCGCGAATCATCGATGAATTAGAGGGATCGGATGTTGTAGCAATTGGCGCAAAAGTACGTCTTAAAGACGTTGACTTTGGTGAGGAAGAGGAGTACTTTATTGTTGGTTCAGCTGAGGCGGATCCTGGTACCAACAAAATTTCTAACGAATCACCGGTTGGTAAAGCGCTGTTGGGTCAGAGTAAAGGGTCTGTGGTTGAAGTCAATGTTCCTGCAGGTATTTTACACTATCAGATTCTGGATATTAAATAGAATACCTTTAAGGATCAAGAGAATTACTGGATAGATATAGGTTTTAGGCAATAAGTTTATTTAGAGTGCAGTGTTTCTGTAACTGGGGCTTTACCAGGTTCAGATACTGCACTTTGTTTATTAATGTTTTGATCACCATAATATGGAAATTTTATTTCGGATGTAGACTCTGCTTGTTTAGTCAGTACTTAGTTTGGTAAAATTGAAGGTATAAGCATAAATAATGGAGGAACAAAGAATGGATAACACCAATGACCTCTGGCGAATTCGCTTAGAAAAGCTTGAATTGCTTCGCCAAGCTAAAATTGAACCCTACGCGGATCGTTATGTTCGCACCCATAAAGCGCTTGAAATTTTGGAGAAATTTATGGAGTTAGAAGGCCAAGACGTCAAGATTGCGGGTCGAATTATGAGTAAACGAGATCAAGGAAAAGTCATCTTTGTTCACGTTCAGGATATTAGTGGACGAATCCAGGCTTACATACGTAGTGATGAATTAGGGCAAACGATGTTTGATCTAATTACTAAATTTGATGTGGGAGATATTGTCGGGGTAGAAGGAAAGGTTTTTCGTACAAAGCGTGGAGAGATTTCTATCCATGCCCGTAATGTCTTGTTGCTTTCCAAGGCGATGCGTCCCCTTCCAGAGAAGTTTCATGGTCTAACGAATGTGGAAACACGTTATCGTAGACGATATTTGGATTTAGTCATGAATCCGGATGTTCGCCAAGTATTTGTCACTCGGAGTAAAATCATACGGTACATGAGAGAGTTTTTAGAGGAACGAGAGTTTCTAGAAGTTGAAACACCCACACTTCATGCAATCCCCGGTGGAGCGGCAGCGCGCCCGTTTACCACACATCATAACGCTCTTGACATTGATCTATATTTGCGGATTGCCCTTGAACTGCCCTTAAAACGTCTTATTGTGGGTGGCTTTGAGAAAGTGTTTGAAATTGGACGTACCTTCCGAAACGAAGGAATTTCAATCAAACATAATCCAGAGTTTACGATGATGGAGCTTTATCAAGCGTACGCAAATTATGAAGATATCATGGAATTAACGGAAGAAATGATTGCGAATATTGTTCAAAGAGTGCACGGAACGCAGGAAATCACTTATCAAGGTCAAACCCTTAACTTCGAGACTCCGTGGCGACGGCTTCCAATGTTGGACGGTATTCTAGAGTACTCGGGAGTCGACTTTAAGACGTTGGATACTGATGAACAGGCGCGCCAAGTCGCACGCGAGAAAGGCCTGCATGTAGATGCAGAGGCATCCCGCGGAAAAATCATCAACGAGTTTTTTGAGGAATTCGTTGAACCGAATCTTATCCAGCCAACCTTTATCATTGGACATCCCGTAGAAATTTCTCCGTTAGCGAAGCGTAACGCTGATCAACCGGAATATACGGATCGCTTTGAAGCATTTATGTATGGTCGCGAACTTGCTAACGCCTTTTCTGAGTTAAATGACCCTATTGATCAGCGACAGCGTTTTGAGGCACAGGCTTCCGAACGGGCTAAAGGGGATGATGAGGCTCATATTTTGGATGAAGATTTTGTACAGGCGCTTGAGTACGGGCTTCCGCCCACGGGTGGCTTAGGCGTAGGGATTGACCGTTTAGTCATGTTTTTAACGGATTCAGCATCTATACGGGATGTCATTCTTTTCCCGACAATGCGGCCAAGAGATGAGAATACTCAGCTCGAAGAGGTTGAAGAGTAATATCAAAGAGAATTGCCCATAAACAAGACTGACCCTAATTAGGGTCAGTCTTGTTCATGGGCAATAATTATTTACCTCAGAGCTAACAGACGTTAATCCCTTACTTCTAAACTGTTAGGTAAGCTGCAATTAACGGGTGGATAAATTTCTAATGTTCAGGTGGAGTCTGAAATTCCATCTGAACTAAGAACCCAGCTAATAATAAAATCACATAGCATTGATATTAGGAGCATAGAGGAGAATACACGTCGTTTATGGGTATTAAAGTTATATTATCGGCCCTAGAGGTGCTTGAATTCTATGTCAGTCTTATGGTATAGTATTATTTGTTCGCTTGGCAATATTGTTGAATAAGAACGTATATCTAAAGCGAATAAAAATGTAAGGGTTATTGTTAAAAATTAGTATTGACAACTTAGGTTTGAAATGCTAAAATGATGCTCTGGCCCAAGAGTAATGTGCCATCCATGGTCTTTGAAAACTAAACAACAAGGACAGTCAATGAGAGAAACTCGAGAGAGTTTCAAAATAAATCATGAGCGAATCATCTTCTTCAAGTTAAGAAGTTTGAATAACTTTTTTTGGAGAGTTTGATCCTGGCTCAGGACGAACGCTGGCGGCGTGCCTAACACATGCAAGTCGAACGGAGAATTTCAATAAGTTTACTTAGAGAAGTTTTTAGTGGCGGACGGGTGAGTAACGCGTGGGTAACCTACCCATAAAGCCGGGACAACCCTTGGAAACGAGGGCTAATACCGGATAATCTTAGATGTTGGCATCAACGACTAAGGAAAGGTGGCCTCTGTATATGCTACCGATTATGGATGGACCCGCGTCTGATTAGCTAGTTGGTGGGGTAAAGGCCTACCAAGGC
>NZ_JUEE01000033.1:0-6590 GCF_000802135.1 Desulfosporosinus sp. BICA1-9 | reverse complement strand
GTAAACATGCGTGTGAATCTTGTGATCCTTGTTCCAGGACCTGAGTTTGGTGACCCCGCGCATGGAGTCGCCCCCTGAAACAATGGTGTTTTGAAGGCTGTCGATATCTTTGCGCTCACCTTCCACTTGCTTTTTTGCAAAGCTGGATGTAAAAGGAACGGAGATGATGAAGCGTAGTTTTGCCGTATCGTTCAACATGGCGTTTACATTTTTGGTACTAAAGAACCCCTTGTCCATGACAATCAGCGTGGGTTTCCCTTTCGATAGGGCATCCATTTTAGCCAACGTGGTTTTCAGTGTGCTGACATCCTTAAGACTGCCACTGTATGCGGTCTGATAGATGGGAAGCCCTGACTTCTCACCCATAAGCATGCAGAGGTTGATCTGAGGAAGAGCTTCCTTGTCCCGGTTGTATCCCCATTCAACGTCTTCAATCAGGTTAGAGTAGGAGGAGATAGGGATCTTTCTCAAATAAGATGAAGGAAGTGCTGGACATCCACGGGTTTTCACATTATGATATACGGCTCTTACTCAAATACGAATATATAATGGCTGGACAACCAAAAACCTGAATGATATAATAAACTGCAATAATAGGCGCAGAGGTGATAATGTTGCAGGAAAACATCGGACGAAAAGCTATGCTTATTTCGATGTTGTCAAAAGATGGGTTTGATCCAGAAGCAGCGGAAAAACTCTACAAAATCGAAATGCAAGTGACGAAACACTTTGAATATGGCGGTGTTGTCCCAGACTACTTTGAACTGCAGGATATCGAGATGGGCAAGGAAGCAAAGAAGGTTTATTGGGTTTCCAATACAACGGAATCGATTTGCCCATTTTGTGGGGAAAAAAGCACGGAGCTTGCAAATGAGTACTATCATAAAGAAATTCAGGATATTCCGGTGAATGGTATGGCAGTATTCCATGTATGCAGAGTCAACAAATATAAATGCCGGAACCCTGGATGTAAGCATAAGATATTTACTGAACGGACAGACGGATTTTGCGATGAGGATGCGCGGAAAACAGAACGGTTTAAGAAATATTGCGTATTGCAGGCTATGCAGAGCAACTGCCATGCTGCGGAGCAAGCACTGAAATTGGAAGGGGCAAAGGTTAGCAACGACACTATATCCAGATATGCAAAGGCTGTAGCGGCCAAAGTGATCGAGGAGAGCTTGAGAGATAACGATGTTGAGATCATATCCGTAGATGATGTAAACCTCAGGAAAGGTGACAAATCTTCGGCTTGCACTGTTTTTATAGATGAAAAAACCCATCGAGTTTTAATAATCATCAGGGGAACAAATAAAGAGGCAGTAGCGCAGGTTTTGGAGAAATTCACGTCGTCAAAGATATTCAGCAGGGATCGGGCTAGCGCATACTCGTCAGCAGCGACAGAGGCCAACAAGACTCAGGTTGCCGACCGGTTTCACCTAATCAAAAACGCTCAAGCTGCGGTAAAGGAAGCCCTTATGAGCGTAATTCCGGCCAGAATATTCGTGCGCGAAGGCGACGGCTCGGCTTTGAATGATGACTATTTCTACGTCCCCGATGAAACTGTAAATAAGCGCGTTAGGCTCGCCAAGCTGACAGAAAAGCAAGAAGCGAAATACAGGAGCACACTGAAGATATTAGAACTGGCTGGTAAAGGCATGAGGACGGCGGATATCGCGAAAAGCTTGGGAATGAATATGATGGACGTCCAACGCTACCGAAGGGTGGCAGTAGAGACACTGAAATCAGTCGATAAAAAAATCGAAAAAAATATAGCAATGATGAATTCCTCACAACAGCAGCATTTCGAGAAGATTGCGACACGCAACATAAAAACGATCGGTCCAAAGGCTCATCCGTCAAGTGAGTCAATCGTTGAACCATTCAGGGAGACTGTCACAGCCATGCTAAAAGAAGGGCACAGCCACCGCACCATATACCCAGTATTGAAAGAAATGGGTTTTGACGGATGCTCCAATGCCATCTACCAGTATATAGTCAAAGTGCGTAAAGAGAATTTGGAAGAAGCCAGACCGAATGAACTTGAAAAGCCTCAAGACCTGAATTTAGAAAGCGTTACCCATGGGACTGTTTATCGCAGCATACTCAAGGAAGCATCCAAAGATCGCACCAAGAATGGCGGAAAAAGCGATCCAAGAGCGAACGGGTGCAACCCGCTCGAAAACGATTCCGAAGCCAAAACTTAAAAACGAGATTTGTCTGCTCCAGACGACTCTCCGTTGCCACCTGAAATCAGGAAAATCATGTTCAGCAAAGGCAAATCTGACGAAGCTGGCAATCCGGTGGGTAAATCTGCTGAGACCGACAACCCAGCGGGAAATACGGAAGCAAAAAAAAACTGATTATGGAAAAGGTGTATGTTATGTTCCCAGTGCTGCAAGTGCTAGTGCAATTCTTGAAAGACTTCTACAATGTGTTTGATACCCGCAGTATTGAAGCATTGGATGTATTCATTTCTAAGTATATTAATTCCGAAATATATTCTTTGGCACAATTTGCAAATGGCATTCTAGACGACTATAATGCCGTGAAAAACAGTTTGCTTTACCCGGATATCAGTAATGGCCCGATCGAAGGCATTAACAGCAGAATCAAAATGAAACATAGACGTAGCGTAGGCAGAGAAGGCTTGGAGTTGCAAGCAAGTGGAATAAGATTGAACATCAATTATTTTCTCAAATAAGTATTAACTGGCGCGGGAGACCTTTAACAAGCCATGAAACCATTGTGAATCTGATTGGCTCGACACGAACAGAAAAAGGGCTTGTGGTTAAAAGCGTACCGGATACAAATATTTATGAAAAAGGTAAAAAAATAAGCAAGGAAGAACTAGCAAAACTCAATTTAAAGAGACACGAATTTCATGGAGAATGGAATTACACAATAACGCCCAATATGTAATAAATTGTATTATACTAGCTCTTAATATTTTGTGATCCCTAAGTCGAATTATATAGTTGGAATAATTGCGAAAATAGTAGCAAAACCATTAATACTGTCAGCGTACAGGAAATAATTATTAAACATAGAAAATTATAAAAGGTATCCATTTAATGGCTAGCAATCCCTTCGCAAGGTATGCAGGTCTGCGGAGGAGAAAAAACGAAGGGAGTGAAAATAAATTATTCAATTTATATCTCATATAGGGGTAGGAACAACATTTTAACCATAGTTGGCGGTACCCCTCTAACAGGATATTCACAAATTGAGGGGGGAAGTCCATGTAAAAAAACAAATGCCCGGTTTCATACCTGCTGAATTTTGAAAGGAAGTGGAATATCTGTGTTGAAGAGACGTTTCCAACTGGATGATACCATTTACAGTCCAGTAGCCTTTCTGTAAGTCTTAAAAAGATTGGATATTTTAACAGATAGAGCAAGGGTTCACCCTTTGTATTTAAGACGTATCCTAAACCCGGAGAAAAAAACTTACAGAGCAAACACATTACGACAAATTATTCCAAAGAACAATGGTAAAATAAAGTCGAAATTTATATAAATGGCAAACCCGTCGAAAGGCGGGGACGCAAAGCTATGGGTCTAAGGCTGAGAAGGCTATGACTGCCAGGTTGCTGTAACATATTTGTAGCACGCTTGGCCTTTCTCTTGCTTTGGAGAAAGGCTTTTTTATTTTATATAGAGATAAAAAAGAGGAGGAATTTGAAAATGTCTTGGAAAAAAGCCAGAATCATCAGGAAGCTAATTGCTTCTCTCCTAAGTTGTGTTTTCCTCCTTGCCAATCCACTTATGGCACAGGCTAACTGGCAGCAGCACCAGACTCCAAACACTTATTTAAATCCCAATGAAGTCAACGCCAACAATCCTGACCCTTTGACCGAGGCAATGAACAAGGCTGGAACATCGCCTTTTAATACAGACACAGCCGGCTTGCCTAATAACAAGCCCTCGCAACCAGCCACAGTCGATATAATCCAGGGGAAATTAATATTAAACTCTACTGACTTAAAAATTCCCGCTGAGGGCTCTCCCGTTATTTTACATCGGACCTATAACAGCGGCAGCACCCAAGTTGGGCCCTTTGGCATGGGCTGGGATTATAGTTATAACCGGTATCTTACAATGTACCATGAATATGCCATGCTGGAACATGCTGGCGACCAGGGAAGCCTGACATATAACTATACGAAAAACAACCCGTCCCTGAAGGTAAGCTCTTTTGACGGGGATAACCGAATTCAATATCCCCTGGATGACGGCTATTACACAGCAGTACAGAGTTCCAATACTGCCACGCTTACTAGGAATCAGGATGTTACATACACCGTCCAGGAAAAAGACGGTACAACCTATAAATATAACCGTTATCAGAAAAGTTGGGCACCGAATCAGATCGATGGAAAACTCAGCGAGATCTCCGACAGTAATGGCAACAGCATAACCTTTCAATATGACAAGCAAGGACACCTTATTCAAATAACCGATATGGGCGGCAGATCAACCAGCCTGTCTTACTCCGGTAACTTAATAAGCGCCGTAACTGATCCCCTCGAAAGGACAACTAGCTTTGAGTACGATGGAAATAACCGGCTAATCAAGGTAACTGACCCGGCAGGTAGCCTAGTTTCCTATAGTTACGACTTAAATAACCAACTTACCAGCGTGATCGATGCCGTGGGTAAGTCGTATAACTATACTTATGATAGTGGTAAGCTGAAAACTGTTACCAACCCATCCGGAACAATAATTGAAACCTATGACTACAACCCAGCTGACAAGAAAACAACCGTAACCCGTCTCGGCAACCGAGTTACAAACTACGACTATGACAGTGAGAACAATATCATACAGATAACAGATCCTTTAGGAAAAACTACAAAATCCACCTGGGACAGCAAACGTAATCAAACGTCTAAAACTGACCAGTTAGGTCAGACAACCAACTATGAATTTGATAGCAAACGAAACCTTACCAAAGTTACCGGCCCGGACGGACTTAGCGCGATCATCGAATATGAGCCGGTTTACAACAAACCGGTTAAAGTTACTGATCCCCAGAGTAACCAGACAAGTTATGCTTACGATGATCAAGGAAATCTTAACAAAGTAACCAACGCTTTGGGCCAGAGTGTCTCATTTACTTATGATAATAAAGGTAACAGAGTCGGAAGTACCGATGCTTCCGGAAACAAGGCTGCTTTCCGGTATGATGCATACGGAAACCTGCTTACTGCGATCGATCCTTTGGGACGGCAAGTCAATTATCAGTATGATTTAGTAGGGCGTGTACTTTCTATAACCGACCCGGCCGGTAGTACTCAGAGGTTTAGTTTTACTCTCAAGGATAGGGTGAAGCAAATCAGTGATCCCCTCGGCAATACTACCGTTTACGAATACGACCCGGTTGGAAGAATCAATAAATTAATTGCTCCCAATGGTAGTACTGCAGGCATCACTTATCATTGGTCAGGACAGCCTGAAATAACGACTGACCTCAACGGAAATCAGACGCACTATCTCTATGACAGTGAAGGTAAACTTACCGAAAAAATCGATCCCTTAGGTAACCTCACTAGCTATACTTATGACGAATTAGGACGGGTTATCTCCCTAACTGGCCCTGGAGGGACTGTCACCACTTACCAGTACGATGAAGTGGGGAATCTAATTAAAGTCACGGACTCTAAAAGTAACAGCATAAACTATACCTATGATGTCTCCAAAAGGATCACAACCGTCACAGACCAGCTTGGCAAGAAAACAACCTATACCTATGATGCAGCAGGAAACATAATCCAACTTACCGATCCTTTGGGAAACATTAGTCAAACTAACTATAATGCATTAAAACAGTTAGTTCAACGCAGCGATGCCAAAGGGAATGCCTTCACCTATGAATATGATGAACGGGGCAATATTACAAAAGCAACGGATGCATTAGATGGCATTTCCCTGTTTTCTTATGATCCTCTTAACCAGCTCATTTCTCAAACCGATCCAGAAGGGAAAGTTACTGGCTACCAGTATGACACAGCCGGTCGACGTTCTGTCAAGACTACCGCTAATGGCGATATTTGGGAATATAAGTATGATAATAAAGGGAATCTAGTTGAACAAAAAGACCCTTTAGGCCAAAGTACTGCTTATATGTATAATCCCTTAGGCAAATTAACCACAAAAGTTGACCCGGCAGGCAGGGTGTCTAGTTATGAGTATGATCCGATGGGCAACTTAGTTAAAACAGTTGATCCTGCCAGAAACACGACTAGTTTCCAATATAACGCTCTCAATATGCTTACCGCTCTAACCGATGCTTTGGGTCAGACTACCCAGCTGCAATATGACTTTTCCAATCGCATGGTTAAAGTCATTGATGCGGGTGGTAACACAACGACCAGAAATTACGACGTTTTAAACCAGTTAGTCAGTGTCACAAATCCTTTGGGCAACCAGACAGCTTATGACTATGATCCGACGGGGAACCTTATAACGGTTAAAGATGCCAATAATAATGTGACCACCTTAAGTTACGATGATCTAAAAAAAGTTACTGGCAAAAGTGACCCTGACGGTGCACTTACTGCTTATCAATATGATCAAGTCGGAAACCTG
>NZ_JUEE01000032.1:0-10182 GCF_000802135.1 Desulfosporosinus sp. BICA1-9 | reverse complement strand
CCGCATTCCCCTTCCGCCGCCTCCGGCAGCTGCCTTAAGCATCAGAGGATAACCGCATTCTTTCGCGTGCCTTCTTGCTTCAGCCACAGTTTTAAGATCCTTCTCATAACCCGGAATGATCGAGACTCCGACTTCCTTGGCGACAATCTTTGACTTGATCTTGTCGCCCAGCGAGTCCATCATCTTTGCCGTCGGTCCAATGAATTCGATACCTTCCTGCTCGCAACGCTTGGCAAATTCAGGATTTTCCGACAAAAAGCCGTATCCTGGATGGATTGCATCTACGCCCTTTTTGATTGCCAGACTGATGATTTCCTCAATATTTAGATAAGCGTCAACAGGACTTCTGCCTTCACCGATGAGATAAGCCTCATCGGCTTTGCTTCTGAAGAGGGAGTATTTGTCTTCGTTGGAATATATCGCGACAGTCCTTACTCCCAGCTCATTACAAGCTCTAAATACCCTAATCGCGATTTCGCCTCTATTGGCTACCATCACTCTTTTAAAACTACTCATAAATTTCTTCCTCCATACTTCTTAGAACACTCGACTTTGTCAAAGGTACTAAGGGTTTTCTTAAAATTAAACCTTTTCAATAAATTTAATGCATTTATTATACTTTATTTTTTCTATTCTTCTTGCCATATTAACAATGTATACACGAATACTTATCACCGTCCCGAATATTCTCTTCCTCACCCAGAACATTATACAGAAGGGAGGAAATCACCCCTTTTATCCCATTAGGCCTGCCGAAACCCCTCCAGAAAATCGCCCAGACGGTCACAGGCAATTTTTAATTCCTCCATTTTAGGCAAATTTACTTCCCGATCTCATTGCCTATAGAAAATGCCGAGGCAATTTGTTTCCCTATCCAGCTGCTTTTCCCATGCTATTGAATACGTTCCATTACGTTTAGGAGCCACAAAGTAAATCAAACTCAAGAGAGAAATCCTATAAATATAAAAGAGCGCCAATCAGTCTATAAATCTGATTAGCGCCTTTAACTCATAGTTTTAACTTCATCCTAATTCCCGTACTACCTCATTTACACCTCGTCCAGTCCAGCTACCTTAATGCGAGAATCTAATGGGCTTACAAATCAATAGTTTTTATCAGCGTAACCTACCCAGCCGCCTTCTTTAACAAGTGTTTTGTCAAATTCGCCGACTTTAAAATCTAGTTCGTCTGATTGGTCTGATGAAGTTACAATAATCTTATCGTTATCCATGTCAATAGTTATGGAAGTATCTTTTCCAGCGTAGTTCTCAAAAAGATATTCCATCTTTTCTGATGGTAATTCTATAGCAAACATACCACAATTATACATGTTCTGTCTGAATATTCTTGCGAAGCTCTCGGCTATCACTACATTGATTCCATTTACTTCTAACGCCCAGGGAGCATGCTCTCTGGAAGAACCACAACCAAAATTTGCTCTTGTGACAAGCACAGCTTTGTCTTTAATATCCTCAATGCCAAATCCATTAAGAGACAAATCTTCCAATAGATAGGGTTTCAAGGCCTCTTTGGTGATTTCGGTAAGATATTTTGCCGGAATAATTTCATCGGTATTGATGTCACTTCGATCCAAGAATAAGACGTTTCCATTAAATTTTTTCATCTTTCCCTCCGATACTTACGCTTTATAAACTTTAGAATTTGTTATTTTTCCTGAAATTGCTGAAGCTGCAGCAGTAGCAGGGCTCATCAGATGAACGGTACCGCCTTTTCCCATTCTGCCATTAAAATTTCGGTTGGTTGTAGAAGCACAGGCTTCACCATTAGCAAGAACCCCATTACTCATACCCAGACAAGCTCCACAAGTTGGGTTTGTCACGCAAAAACCGGAATTCTGGAAAATTTCAATGATGCCTTCTTTTAAAGCCATTGAAAAGATAGCTGGCGTTGCAGGGCTTACAATGGCCCGCACGTCATCACTTATTTTTTTATCCTTAAGGATACTTGCAGCAATTCTCAAATCTTCGATACGACCATTGGTACAACTTCCTATATAAACCTGGTCAATTTTTGCACCTGACATTTCATTAACTGTTTTTACCTGATCTGGTTTGTACCCGAAAGTAACCATCGGTTCTAAGGTGGTAACATCGTATTCATAGACTTTTTCATAGGAAGCATCTGCATCCGAAATCCATTTTGAGTATTCCAGTAAAGCGTCTTCTTTTGAGTTGAATTCGTCTTTAATGAATTCCCATAGGTATTCGACAGTTGTCATATCCGGATAACATATTCCACAGGTGCCTCCGGCTTCAATGGCCATATTACATAATGTCATACGTGATTCCATGGACATTGTATCAATAACCGGTCCTGTAAATTCTATGACCATGTTTGTTGCACCGTTTACAGTCAGTTCTTTAATAATAAAAAGTATCAGGTCTTTGGCATAAACTCCCGGTTGTAAGTTGCCATTAAGCACAATTTTAATGGTTTTTGGAAAATGGAAGGCACAGACACCTTTGAGTATCCCCACTTCAAGGTCCGTCGTACCGACACCTGCTGCAAAAGCCCCAAAGGCTCCATGAGTACAGGTGTGGGAATCCCCCATGATCACGGTATAACCGGGTCTCACAAATCCTTTTTCTGGAAAAATTGCATGGCAGACACCATTTCTCCCAATGTCAAAAAAGTCTTGGATATTATGCCTTTTAGCCCAATCACGGAGTATCTTACCCTGTTCAGCGGTTTTAGAATCTTTGGCAGGTGTTACATGGTCTATGACAGCTTTTATTTTCGTGGGATCAAAGACTCTGTCCATTCCCCTGGCCATAAGATCCGTGATGGCAATCGGTGTGGTAATTTCGTGACAGAAAACCCTATCCAATTTTAAGACATGCGTATTTGGAAACGGCATGTTTACCCTGTGTGCATCAAATATTTTCTCGGCGATTGTTTTTCCCATTTTAATCTCCTTATTCTTTTTATCAATCTCAAAATTTGTGTTTACATTAAAAGCTTTTACCCCATTTTATAAGGTAACAATGTTTTTTAAATTGCTTCAATAATTAATCCTCCCTAATTTATTAATTCATTTATTTCCATCCTACTCCAATTCTTGCTATAATGGTAATGCCTATTTTTCATGATATTCATAACCGGAGGTTATATTATGTTGAATACAGAACTCTATAAGGTTTTTTATTTCACCGCTATGTATCAGAGCATTTCTGAAGCTGCAAAAATTCTCTATATTAGCCAGCCAGCCATCAGCAAATCGATTAAAAAATTGGAAGCCTTAACTGGTTGTACCCTTTTTATCAGAAATTCTCGAGGTGTCACCCTTACAACAGAGGGTCAGATTCTTTATGATTACGTGAAAAGTGCCTTTGAAACCCTGAACAATGGAGAAATGATGCTTGAAAAACTTAAAAAGAGGACTGAGGGCATTGTCAAAGTGGGCATAAGTAATACGCTTTGCAGGTACTTCTTTTTACCTCATCTGGAAGCATTTCATTATCTATATCCAGGCATCCGAATTCAAATTATCAATCGGCCTTCACCGGATACATTGAAACTTTTAGAACAAGGGCAGCTTGATTTTGGAATTATCAGTATTCCCATGGACAAGGGCAACATGGAGTATATCGAGTTAATGGCCATTCAAGATATCTTTGTGGCAGGCAGAAAATATGACATCCCGAAAAGTGCTCTCCGACTGGAGAATCTTCTAAGTTATCCACTTCTCATGTTAGAGGATAAGAATCTGTCAAGGATCCATATCGACGACTATTTTGAGGCCAATCATCTTAGCTTTACACCTGAAATTGAGATTAGCAGTATGGATATTTTAATTGAATTTGCCAAAATCGGGTTGGGGATTGCCTCTGTGATCAAAAACTTTGTTTCTGAGGAACTGGCTTTAGGTATACTGAAGGAAGTTCCGGTCTCCCCTGCCATACCGGAACGTAAAATAGGGATTGCGCTGAAAAAGAATATTCCGGTATCTATGGCTTCGCAGTCCTTTATAGAATTTTTGAAGGAACAAGGGAAATAGATTTATAACCTTCATTGGTTAAATTGAATGAAAGAAAAGCAGTAGAAGGAATAACCAATATTCTATTCATCCTATAATGAGGGAACTATTTAATCGCAAATAATTGAAAAAGCCGAGCATACCAAATCAGGTAACTCGGCTTTTGTAGGTTCTACAAAACGTTAACTTATACATTATCCTTACCTATCTTGTCGGCCAAGCTTCTTTTCAAATCTGAAAATACTTCTTCGTGCGTATAGCGCACATTGGTTGATTTTGCTTCCAATTCTGCTTCTTTTAATTTATAGTAAATTTCACCTTCAAATAGCTTGCGTTCATAGGCTTCAATGCTCATTACTACCATATCACCATAACCATTTTTAGTTAAAAAAACTGGCTCTGATGTTTCATGCACAATCTTTGAAATTTCTGCGAAGTTATTTCGCAGGTCCGAAACTGGTCTAATCTGCGGCATAATATTCACCTCCATAATGATCTTAGCGTAATTTTATCATAATTATGCTAAGATTTCAATATGGCAAGATACATTGGCTCTAGTGCGGTGGGCGGAAGTGCCCCGGCATTTGACCGGATTGCATTTGACCTATCAACCAGCTTGCACCGAAGTATAAACAAACAAGTACGATTACTACAATAATAATCACTATTGTAGCTTTTTTGTTTTTCATTGCTTTTCCCCTCCTATAAGTATGCGAGGGCTTCACGAACGGTCAGCCGGGATGCCCGATTTGCGGGTGCCAAGGTGGCCAACGCTGCGCCAAGAATAACCACGATTATCCAAATGGCAACTCCCGATACCGAGATCTGGAAAGGCATTTTTACAGGCATAGGCATATTATCGACCATCGCTGCCGTGAGAAGAGGAACAGGAATAGCCGCGATCACGCAACTTACCACAGCTATAAAGATGCCTTCGAGAATGACGAGGCGGCGCACAGTGGAGGCGGATGCCCCAATTGCGCTCATCACGCCGAACTCACGGGTCCGTTCAAGCACATTGGTGCTCATCGCCCCGGACAGTCCGGCAAACCCAACTACACCTATTGCAATGGAGAGTCCCAGGAAAACATAGATGAGGGGGGCCATGTGGCCGGCATCGGCAGCTTCGGAACGGCTGACAGACGTAGAAGATCGCACTACGATTCCCGCATCTGTAAGGACATTGGCGACGGCTTGAGCCACGGCTGTCCGGGTCGCCTCATCATGGTTATCGGTCACGATTCGGAGCAGATTGGGCTGGCTCACACCGGTAACAGCCTTAAAACCTTCTTCGGTTATGAAGATGCCTCCGCCATGTCCTCCAGAATCGGCAATGCCGACAACCTGCCAACTGGTGGGACGTCCGTCGATTGCCAGTTGAATTGTGTCTCCATAATTGACGCCGGGCAGGTTTTTTGTGAGCATATCCCGGCTGACCACAACGGTGCCTGCTTCGCCCGAACGCAGCCAGCGTCCTTCCGGGAGGGGTGGCGGATCTATGAGCGAGCTATTCGGTGGGACGACGGTTACGGCTATGCTGCCGTGCCCCTGGTCGGGATAGGTGCGTGTAATGTTGATCTGTTGTCCTGATGGTATGAAGCTGGTCTTGACGTTGCTCAATCCCTCAACGAAGGCTACGTTAGGGATTTTTTCCACCAGGCTTGTCAATGTGCCTGCCGGGACCTGATCGATAACAGCAATTCGCACCTCGACGTCCCAATTGCGTGACTCCTTGTTTTGTTCTAAATATGCCTGGAAGCCAACCATGGTGGACATTCCTGCAACGAACACGGCGCCGGCGCTGGCCAGGAGCCCGACGGTCAGCAGAAACCGGGCCCGTCGCCGGAAAATGTTACGGAATGCCATAAGTACTATGCGGTTAAGTCCCCGCAGCCAGCCAAGTCCGGCATCAAAGCGTGCCGAGGTTTCCTTGCGGCGTTCAACGCCTCGATAGTCGAGGGCCTCCCGGACTGTCATACGGCTGGTCTTTACAAGCGAAGCCAGAGAGAATAAAAGCGGCGTACCGACACCAGCAGCAATAACCACCACATACATCCACAATGGAGCTGTGAAGCTCACGACATCTATGCCCAGCAACGTAAGAATGATAGGAGCAAAAGCGCGGCTAATGAAGATACCAGGGACAAAAGCAAGGGCGGTAGACGTGACGGCTATCACCAGCGTCATCAGCAGGTACAACTGCAGCACCCGGCTGGATTTCGCACCGATGGCCTTCATAATACCAATCTGAGGAATTTGCTGGGTAAACAGCCCATTGAGCATGGTGGCAACAAGGATCGCGCTGAGTAACAAGCCGGCTACGCCAAAGGCAAGAAGTCCCAGCAGAACCGAGTCCATCTGTGCTTGGTGAGGATGAGCATAAGGCGTTGGAACTTGAATCTCATGGACGTCCACGCCATAGGTTTGCTGCAGCCAGCCGGCAAGATCCCGTGCTTCAGCTACAATAACATCCCGGTTACGGCTTGGTACAGTTTGTCCCGGCTGATCGGCGACCTGGATCTTAAGAGCGTCAAGAGTAACGGGTACTCCCAAGACAGGCAGCGATGCTGTGGTAATAAAGCCATGAGCTTTCTGCTCCTGTTCTGAAGGTGCCAGAGCCGGATAGTATACTACACCGCTGATACGAAGTGGTGTGGGTGTGCCATTTGGAGCCTGAACAACCACAACATCTCCAACCTCCAGATTCAGCAAATCAAGCGAGGTGCGATTAATCAGGATCTCCCCTGCAGTCGTTGGCCGACTGCCTTGCTCAACCTTAAAGGATTCTATGTTCATCGGGTCATCAGGTGCCGAGACGAAGATCTGAAGCGGGTTCGCCCCCCACCCGCCGTCTTCATTCTGTATCTGAAGTGTAAACTGGGTACGTACGGCAGCATCGATGATGCCGGGTTGCTTGCGGGCTTCGGCTGTAATGGCTGCCATCGCTTCAGCGCTCAGCCCAGGTTCAAAGAGAATCGATGCCGACGCCGGATTAGTACCCAGATAGGCGCTGGAAGTATCCCGGCTAGAGATGCCCCATGTATATAACACCCCACTGAACATTACCAGCGTAATACTCAAGGCCAGGACCATCAGCACGATTCGCTCCCAAGTCCCTCGCATATCCCTGAGCAGCTTTACGAACAACAGCCGTGTCATGACCTCACCTCCTCTGACTTCAGATGATCCGCTTGCATCTGGACCTCATCGGCAATGCGGCCGTCCATCAACACCACCTGCCGCCTGATGGAACGCATGATATCCAGCTCATGGGTCACCATGAGGATGGTGCGCCCTTCGGCATTCAAGTCGGTGAACAGCTTCATAACTGCCTCGCCGGTCACCGAGTCGAGATTGCCCGTCGGCTCGTCTGCCAGCAGGATCGGCGGATCGTTGGCCAGCGCCCGGGCAATGGCCGCTCTTTGTTGTTCTCCACCTGACAGGGTGGTAGGCAACTTGTTGGCCTTATCCCTGATACCGACCCTATCCAAAAGATCCAGAGCTTTGGATTGACGTTCAGTCGCAGGAACGATCCTTGCGAAGTCCATGGGCAGCATTACGTTCTCGACTACCGTCAAGGTCGGAAGCAACTGAAAAAACTGGAAAACCAGGCCGATTGTCCGACCTCTCCATTCCGCAAGCTGTGACTCCGACAGCGAATGCAGCTGTGTACCGGCAACTGTGATCCCTCCAACCGTAGGCCGGTCTATGCCCGCCAGGAGGTTCATCAGCGTCGTCTTGCCGCTGCCGGATTTGCCAACCACGGCGACAAACTCGCCCTCCCGGATCTGCAGGTTGATGTCTTGAAGTGCGGTGAAAGGTTGAGATGAGGACTCGTAGGTCTTGACGACTTGATGCAGGTCGATTAATGGTTTTTTGTCTGCTAACTGTCCAAATTTATTCATTGCCTTTTCTCCCTTCTGAGATATAACTGTAGTTCAGATGACAATGATATGTTTCTTCATCTGTTCTAAACAAATAATACAGGGCGAAGATAAAACGCTGATAAAAAGAAATAAATATTTGTAAAGCAACTATAAAGAATTATGAAGTGCTGAATAATAAGATCAACTATAAAAGTAAAAGGGGCAACCCCTAAAGTTTAAACCTTTCAGAGTAAGCCCCTTGTACTTTTGATATTTCATTTAATGTATCTATTTAATTGTACCAATTTTTCTACACTGCAAGCGGAAGGGTAAACCGGATTCCCAATCCTCCATAATCTGAACGAAACGCACAAATTTCGCCGCCATGATGTTCAATAATGGATTTGCAGCTTGCCAAGCCAAGCCCTGTCCCACCACTGCTACTTTGCCTTGACTTATCAATAGTAAAAAACTTTAGAAACAAGGAAGACAATTCATTATCCTGCACTCCTACGCCGTTGTCCTCTACTTGATAATTTGCATAGTATCCACTCGTATAGCCGCTCATATAGACTTTCAGATCTTTCTTTTCACCATATCTTACGGCATTGCTGAAAATATTTCCGAAAACACGGCGTATCAAATGTTCATTTATCATTATGAGCTGGTTTGCACTGAAAGAATGTTCCCAGTTCAATTCATAATCAAGTCCGGATAATTCGATTTCATATTCTGCAGCGATGTTTTCAAATAGTTTCAATACTTCTATGGGTTTCATTTCTATCGTTTCTAAATCAAGTTCATCTTTGGTAAACGCAGAAAAACTGCTGATCAGTTCTGCCATATACTTTGATTTCTTTAGGATAAGCTCATAATATTCCTGTTTTTCCTTTTCGGAAAGTTTTTTCTGCATCACCAGCAGTTCCACAAATCCATTTATGGTAGTCAATGGAGTCTTCAGATCGTGAGCTATGGCTGCAATCATATCAATCTGCTCCTTGTGTGCCTGATGAAGCCTTTCCTCCATCTCATTAAAATGATTGTACAGTTCTCCGATTTCATCCTTCCTTTTTGAGGATAAGGAGGTAATAGTACGCCCTAAATTTACGCTTTTAAGCCTTATATTAAGTATCTGAATCGGTTTTGTAATATTATAATGAAAATACATTGTTAAAATAGCAAATATTAGGCCTGCTACAACAAACAAAAAAAGAAGCATTTGCACATGTTCCGAACCTGACAATGTAGGCTTTTCATGTTCTATAAGTGTAATTAGATATAAAGCACCGCAAAGGATAATCAACAGGAACGTCAGCAAAAACAGTAAAGGAAGTTTGATTTTCAGCTTCATATTCATTCCTTCCCTTCAATATATTTATATCCAACACCCCATATCGTTTTAATAAAATCATGCTGACTGCCAAGTAAAGTGGTCCCCATGTCAAGGACATTTGAAAAAAAACCACTTATTAAAAATTAATATTTCATGTATCTTCTCATTATAGGAGGAGATATGACACCTAAAGCACCGGATGACATATCCTCAAAGGATAATATTCCGGTGCTTTAAATATTGTAGCATATCTGTTTTTTAGATGGATAATTATTTCATGAAGTCGCTTGATGCGTTTAAAGAATTCCCCCAAACCTCTCTTCATAGTACATAGACATGAATGTCCTCCTACAAAGCCCTTCAATTAAATTGACCTTACTTTGTCAACGCATCAATAATCAATCCAGCCTGACTTTTCAATGATTCTACTAGATTAATCTTTTCAATGTTAAATTATTGCAAATAATAAACGTTTGCTATGTCGGCTTTTCGGTTCAAAAAAAGAGCATTACGCCCTAAGCCCTTTGATATCTTCAACAAAAGCACACTGGTTATCACACCCAGCGGAAAACGTAAGCCAGTAAACGATCGGGCAAAGAAAAAGCCACCCCTTTCGAGATGACCTTCGTTTCCAAATAGTTTTTTTGTCACATACTTTAGGTGAAATCCGACAAGCCCTTGCGCTCCTGCTTTAGGCCTTCGGTAAGTATCAGCGCCTTTTTCCAGGTTTTTTCTGTTTCATATTTAAGAAACTCGCACAAGGAATTTAGTTCCTCGACTTCATCATACTTCTGCAAGCACTCATAGTACATCCTCTTATCCTCGTCGTAGACAATAAGGGGCGGATGGTCATGGGTCATGAGAAAATAGTTCAAGAGAGTCCTGCCTACTCTGCCATTGCCGTCTGCGAAAGGATGAATGTACTCAAACCGGGCGTGAAGATAGGCGGCAGCTTTCAAAACATTCCCGCCGTCGTATGAATTCAT